>CALGIB010000326.1 GCA_937915955.1 uncultured Pseudomonadota bacterium | reverse complement strand
ACCGTCGACGCGATGCTCTGGATGAACCTGCCGCGCTTCCGGCTGGGACTGGACCTGCCCATGCACGTCCTGAGCACCGGCTACCAGGTCGGTGGCTTTCGACTCATCGGCGACGCCCGCGTCAGCGGCGCGGTCGAGCTGATCCAGCGCCGAGGAGACGGCCTCGGGCTGGCGGCTCTGGGTCACGTCGACCTGCCGTCGGGCAACGAGGAGAGCTGGCTCGGCGAGTCGGCCACCACCGGCGGCGGAGGGCTCGCGGTCAGCTACGGCCTGGGCGATCTCCTCCTCGTCGGAGACCTCGGCGCGGCCTCCGGCACGGGTCAGAAGCTGGGCCCGGATCTCGAGTGGGGCGGTCACCTCGACTACGGCGCGGGCGCCGCCTACGCGCTCACCGACAGCCTCGGCCTGGCCGCTGAGCTCGACGGCTCGTGGCGCTGGGGCAACTCCGTCAGCGGCGCCCTGCCCCTCGAGGCCCTGGGCAGCGTGCGCTACCGCGCCTGGCGCGACCTCGTGCTGCACGCTGGCGCCGGCGCCGGCCTCACCCAGGGCGTCGGCAACCCTGACTTCCGCGTGCTCGCCGGGCTCTCCTGGAGCCCCGGACTCGAGCCCACGGCCCTGCTCACCGGCACCGGCGATCGGGATGGAGACGGCATCCCCGACGATCAGGACCTCTGCGTCGATCAGCCCGAGGACCTCAACGGCGTCGACGATCTCGACGGCTGCCCCGACGCCGGGCTCACGCCCACGCGCATCCGGGTGCTCGACCAGGCGGGCAACAACGTGGCCGACTGCGTCATCGAGCTCTCGGCCGGCCCCAGCACGGGCAGCTTCACGCCCGGCGACGGCGAGATGGTGCGCAGCCTCGAGCCAGGCAAGTACGAGCTCAAGGTGACGGCCAAGGGCTACACCGAGCACCGCGGCAAGCTGGTCGTGCCGGACCAAGGACTGCACGAGCAGCTGGTCCGCATCGAGAAGATCGCCGCGCCTGGCTCGGTGGTCATCACGGCCAAGGACGAGGCCGGGCTGCCTATCGCCGCCCGGGTCCGCGTCGTCGGCGAGGGTCGCGGTGAGCTGGGCGGGGACGACGGCGTGACCGAGCTGAGCCTGCCCGCTGGCGGCTACAGCCTGGTGATCAGCGCCAACGGCTACCGCAACAGCGAGAAGGCCGTCACCATCGAGGAGGGCGGCACGGCGACGGTCGAGGTCGTCCTGCACAGCGGCCGGGTCAAGGTCGAGGGCGACCGCGTGATCATCACGGACAAGGTCTTCTTCGAGCTCGACAGCGCCGTCATCAAGCGCGAGAGCTTCTCGCTGCTCGACGAGGTGGTCGAGACGCTGAGCAACCACCCCGAGCTCAAGCTGGTCGAGATCCAGGGCCACACCGACGACCAGGGCAAGGATGACTACAACCTGGACCTGTCCATGCGCCGCGCCCAGGCTGTCCAGACCTACCTGGTCCAGGGCGGCATCGAGGGCTCCAGGCTCCTCGCCCAGGGCTACGGCGAGTCGCAGCCGCTGATCGCGGGCACCAGCGACGAGGCGCGCGCCAGCAACCGGCGGGTCGAGTTCCACATCCGCGAGCGGGGCGAGTAGGCCCCTCCGGGCTCAGGCCTTCTGGGCTCGGACGACGCGGTTCCGGCCGTCGCGCTTGGCGGTGTACATGGCCCTGTCGGCGCGATCCAGCCAGGCCTCGATCGTCTCGCCCTCGAGCATCTGGGCGACGCCCAGGCTGGCCGTCACGCGCAGGCCGCCGCTGGTGCGCGCCCAGTCGTGGCCGGCGATGGTGCGACGGAGCCGCTCCGCGACCTCGAGCGCGCCGTCCTCGTCCGAGCCGGGCAAGAAGATGACCAGCTCCTCGCCGCCGTAGCGGACGACCGGATCGCTGTCCCGCACGCCGACCATGAACAGGCGCGCCACGCCCGAGAGCACCTCGTCCCCGACGCCGTGACCGAAGGTGTCGTTGACCTGCTTGAAGCGATCCAGGTCCGCGAAGATGCAGCACATCGGCACGCCGGCCTCGCCGCAGCGCCCGACCATCTCGGGCAGCTCGGCGTCCAGGAAGCTCCGCGTGCTCAGCCCCGTCAGCGGGTCGCGGTTCGCCGACTGCACCCGCTCGAGCACCCGCGCCAGGTGGGCGAGCTCGTCCAGCCCCAGCAGATCCAGGCGCAGGGAGACCGCGCCGATCTCGAGGTGGTCACCGGGACGCAGCATCGCCCGCCCGCGGACCTGGTCGTCGTTGACCGAGGTGCCGTTGGTCGAGCCCAGGTCGGTGATGGTCACCTCGCCCAGGTCGTCGCAGCGCACCGTGGCGTGGTTGCGTGACACCGAGCTGTCCGTGAGGACCAGGCCGCAGCTGTCGTCCCGCCCGATGTTGAACTCCTCGCCCCCGGCGAGCGACGCGAAGCGCAGCATGTCGCGCCCGGCCACGACGCGGAGGGTCGGGATCGAGACCCGGCGGAGCTCCCGTTGCCTGGGCAGCGAGAGCTTCATCGTGACCTCGGAGAGGTCATCGAAGCGTCCAGCGTCCGTGACCTTTTCGTCGCTCAAACCCATCCCATCCTGAGCCCGACGCTACCTCGCGCGGGCACGCCTGTCCAAAGGTCGGCCTAGAGCAGGCCCATGCCGGCCTTGACCGAGAGGATCCGACGCACGCTCTCGGCTACTCGGCCTTCGAGCTCCGGTCTCCCGGCCACGACCTCCAGCAGAATGCCTCGGTAGTCCAGCGCCTGGTCCCAGTCGATCGGGGCGGTGGTCAGCAGCACGTCGTTTCCGGCCAGGAAGGCCTGGCGAACGACCTCCTCCTTGTCGCCGCCGGTGGCCTCGGAGAGCGCGTCGATGGCCAGGTCGTCGGTGATGGTCAGCCAGCCATAGGCGTGGGCCCACTCGACCAACTCCGAGGACAGGATGGCGGGTCGGCTGCCGTAGGAGTCGAAGCCGACGTTGGCCAACATCACGCCGGCGAGCTGCTGGTCGCAGTCGATGAAGGCCTGCGCCTGCCGCTCCACCTCGGCCTTCTGCCGCTGCGTGACGACGAAGTGGTGATCGGTGTTCTCGCTCAGCGCGCCGTAGCCTGGCCAGTGCTTGCCGATAGCGACCACGCCGCTCTGCGACAGGCCGCGGCTGTAGGCGCTTCCCAGCCTCGCGGCCGTCGCAGGGTCCTTGCCGAAGCTGCGCTCGGAGTCGAACATCATGCCCGAGCCCGCCACGTCCAGGACCGGCGCCAGCGCCATGTTCAGGCCCAGCCGCTTCATTCCCTCGCCGACGCGGACCCCCGTCTCCAAGGCCCCCGCCTCGCCCTGAACCGAGACGGCGAGGTTGCTCGGCACCTCCTCCAGGCCCGGCAGGAAGGACAGCTTGTTCAGCTGGCCCCCCTCGACGTCCGCGGCGATGAAGAGCGGGACCGTGGCCCGGGACTGCAGCGAGCGCACCCGCTCGACCACCTTCTCCTCGGACTTCAGCAGGTTGCCCAGGAAGATGACCGAGCCGATGTCCACCGGCGCCGTCTTGTCCAGCGGCGGGTAGCTCATCATCATCTGGCTGACGCGCGCGCGCAGGTCCAGCCCCCCGAGCACGCGCTCGACACGGGCCTGCTGATCCTGGCTCAGCCCCGCCGCACGAGCCGAGCTCGACAGCCCGAGCAGGCCCACCGTGGCCGCACCGGCCTTGAGAAAGTCACGTCGCTGCATGGTCCGCCGAATAACGCAACCAACCCGCGGAAGGCATGATCCCCTTCCCCAGCACGAAGACTGTCATCGAGCGCGTCACCGCCACCGCGATCCGCAACATCAGCTACTGGGCGCTGGGCATCGCGCTCGTGCTGCTCGTCGCGATGGGCGCCTATCAGGCCTGGCGGCTCCAGCGCGACCTGGAGAGCCGTGAGGTTCAGCGCGCGGAGCAGGACCTGCGCCGTCAGGCCCAGGTCTGGGACGAGGCCGTCAGCCAGCGCGCCGGCGCCTGGCTCCAGGACCTGGGCGAGCAGCCCGACATCGCCTCCCGCCAGCTCTACTACCGGGGCACGGTGCCCTGGTTCGACAGCTACTACCTCTGGGAGCTGGCGCCGGGGCAGCTCGGTCCCGATCTCGTGTTCCCGACCCGCGTCCCGGTCGAGGACCTGCCCACCCTCAACAGCTCGCCCTGCATCCGGCAGGCGCACCTGCGCGCCGATGCCCTGCCCCGCAGCGAAGCGCCGCGGCTGTTCCGGGCCTGCAGCCGTGACCCCGACCCCCGCGTCGCCCTGTTCGCCTCGACCGAGGCCGCCACCCGCCTCTTGGCGCTCGGCCGAGCGGACGAGGCCGTGGCCGCCCTGTCCGAGTCCGGCGTCCCGCTGGATCTCGCTCCCCGCGCCGCGGCCGCAGAGGGGCTCGCGCCTCGACGCATCGTGCTGAGGCGACTGACCCACGCCGAGGCGCTGCGCTCCGCGGGCCGGGACCGCTTCGCCGTGGCCCTGCTGACCGAGCTGGCCGAGGACATCGTCTACCTGGACGGCCCGGAGCTGGAGCAGACGCTGGACCTGGTCCAGGTGCCGATCCTGACCACCCTCCGCGAGCTCGGCGCCCTCGAGACGGTGACCCGACTGGAGGGCCAGCAGCGCTCCGCGGAGCGCCGCCTGGCCGCCTGGAGGGAGGTCGAGGGTACGCTGAGCCTGCGGGCCGAGCGCGGGGCGGATCGGCGCGTCGTCCGCGATCAGTACGGCAGCGGCTATCTGCTCGTCTACAGCGAGATCGCGCCCGGCGTCTTCGGCGCGGTCCAGCTCGACCAGCCCGTCCTGGTCCGGGAGCTGTTGAGCTCCAGCGAGCTGGACATCGTCATCACCGACCCCTCGGGCGAGCGCTTCGGCGCCAGCGGACCGGGTCAGGAGGTGGCGGTCTCGGTCAGCTTCCCCAGGATGATGAGCCACCTCCAGCTGGGCTACCCGCAGTCCTACATGAACGAGGTCGCGCAGCGCTACCGCGCCCAGTTCTTCTCGCAGCTCCTGCCCATCCTGGTCGGCGGGATCATCGGCGTCGCGGCCCTGGCCGCCCGCGTGACCGCCGACCGGCGCGAGATCGAGCTGCTGGACCGGCAGCGCGAGTTCGCGACCCGGGTCACCCACGAGCTGAAGACGCCGCTCGCCGGGATCCGCGTCATGGCCGAGAACCTGGAGATGGGCGCGGCGGGAGACGCCGAGACCATCCGGGCCTTCTCCGGACGCATCCTGGCCGAGACCGACAAGCTCACCACGCGAATCGACGAGATCCTCAACGTGGCCCGCTCACGGCAGCCGGCCCGTCCCCTGCCCTACGACCCCAAGGAGCTCGTCGACGGCGTCCTGCGTGAGTGGGCCCCTCGGTTCGGGGACGCGGGGGTGGTGCTGGTGCGCGAGGTGAACTCGGTCGGCCAGGCCACGGGTGACGTGCCGATGCTGCGCGACGCCGTGGTCTGCTTGCTCGACAACGCGCTGAAGTACCGCCGACCCGACCGCTTCGACCCTCGCGTCGTCGTGCGCCTCAACCGCGACGGCCCCGACGCCGTGCTCGAGATCATCGACAACGGCCTGGGCGTGCCCGCCGGCAAGCGCAAGGTGATCTTCCAGGCCTTCGCGCGGGTCGAGGGGCCCGGCCGCGGCAAAGCCGGAGGCCACGGCCTGGGGCTGTCCTTCGTCGCCGACACGGCCTCGAACCACGGCGGAGAGGTCGCCTGCACCAGCGGCATCGAGGGGGGCGCGCGCTTCGTGCTGCGCTTGCCCTTGGTGACCTGAGCGACGTGCTATCCAGAGACGGCAAGAGGCAACACGCATGAGCGAGACCGCCCGGATCCTGGTCATCGAGGACGACGAGACCATCGCGCTCGGCATCGTGACGGCGCTCCGTCACGAGCGACACGACGTGCGCCACGCGGAGACGGGTGAAGCGGGGCTCGAGGCCATCGAACAGTCCGCGCCCGACGTGCTCCTCCTGGACGTCATGCTGCCGGGCATGGACGGCCTCTCGGTGCTTCGGCACGTCAAGGCGCACTACCCCTCGGTGCAGGTCATCATGCTCACGGCCAAGTCCGACGAGCTCGACCGGGTGCTCGGCCTGGAGATGGGCGCGGACGACTACGTCACCAAGCCCTTCTCCCTGCGCGAGCTGATCGCTCGGGTCAAGGCCCGCCTGCGGAGCCGGCCGACCGAGCCCGCCCCGAGCGAGGAGGAGGCCGTCGACACATTCCAGTTCGGCGAGGTCACCGTCGACCTGCGGCGTCGCATCTACACCAAGGGCGGGGTCGAGGATCGACTGACCACCCACGAGGCCTGGGTGCTCGCCTACCTCATCCAGAACCGCGGCCGGGCGGTCTCGCGTGAGGAGCTGCTGGAGCAGGTCTGGGGCTACTCCGCCTCGATGACCACGCGCACGGTGGACAACCAGGTGCTCAAGCTCCGCAAGAAGCTCGAGCCGCGGCCCAGCAACCCCCGCCACATCCTGACCGTCCACGGCACGGGCTACCGCTTCGAGGCATGAGGGAGCGCTTCGTCCAGGTCCAGGGCCTGGAGCTCTGCCTCTGCACCTGGGGCCCCGAGGACGGGCGGCCGCTGTTCCTCCTGCACGGGCTGATGGACCAGGGCGCGAGCTGGGCCGAGATCGCGGAGGGGCTGGCCGGCCGAGGCTTCCACGTCATCGCCCCGGACGCCCGCGGTCACGGCCGCAGCGGGCACGTCGGCCCAGGCGGCGCCTACCACTTCCTCGACTACGTGCGGGACCTCGACGGCCTGGTCCGCCTGGTCGGCGGCCCCGTCGATCTGCTCGGGCACTCCATGGGCGCCACGGTCGCCGCGCTCTTCGCGGGGGCTCGCCCCGAACAGGTCGCCCGCCTGGTCCTGATCGAGGGCCTCGGCCCGCCCCACGAGCCCGACGACATGGCCCTGGGTCGGCTGCGCAAGCACCTCGACCAGCACGGCTCCCCTCGCCCACACGCCGTGTTCTCGAGCCGCGACCAGGCCCTCGAGCGCCTTCAGCGGGCCTGGCCGAGCCTCTCACCCGAGCGCGCAAGGGGGCTGGCCGAGCGGGTGACGCAGCCCGTGGACGGCGGCTGGGCCTGGAGCTGGGACGCCCGCCACCGCGGCCGCTCCGCCAGCGGCTTCGACCGCGAGCGCTTCCTGGCGATCGCCTCGGGGATTCGAGCCCCCACCGCGCTCCTGGTCGGGGACTTCAGCTGGTACCGCGGGCTGGGCGATCTGCCCGAGCGCTGCGCCTGCATCGAAGGGATCGAGCGACTGTCCCTGGGCTCGGGACACAATCCACACATCGAGGCCCCCGGCGAGCTCTCCGAGGTGCTCCTGCGGCTGCTACCTTGAGCGCTCCGAGGCCCAAGCCGTGCTGCGCCTGCTCGTCTCCCTGACCGCCTGCTCGCCCGACTACGTGCTGCATACGCCGGACGGCACGCGCGATCCCCTGGGGGGGCTGGACACTGCCGACGCCCCCCGCGTCGCCGTGCCCGACATCTACAACCTCTGCGACGGCTACGAGGTCACGCTCAGCGAGGAGATCGCGGTCGACGAGAGCTGCGTGCACGAGGCCGTCCTGGGCGACCTCGACGCCATCGTCGAGTGGCAGCTGGGCAGCTTCGGGAACTACCCCGAGTTCAGCGACATCGTCATGGCGCCCGTGGTGGGTCAGCTCAACGACGACGACGGCGACGGCGACATCGATCGTTGGGACATCCCGGACATCGTGGTGATCACGGACGACGGCGCGACCAGCACCGGCAACCGTCAAGCGGGCGTGCTCCGCACCGTCCGCGGCGACGGCGAGGAAGGCTGGTCCTTCCAGGTGGCCAACTCCGGCTCCGCACAGGTCTACCCCTACCGCTACTCGAACGTCGCGCTGGGGGACATCGACCTCGATGGACAGCCTGAGATCGTCTTCACGGGCACCATCACGGGCGAGGCCATCCCGCCCGACACGGGCGGCGGCGGCGACTCCACCGTGGACAGCGGCTCCGGCGGGGAGTCGGGCGGGCCCACCGACGACAGCGAGGTGCCGATCGACATCGGACCGCCCCTCGACGAGCCCGGGCTCATGTGCGGCGTCATCGCCGTGGACGGCAGCACGGGCGAGATCGAGTGGGTGCAACAGGAGCACGGAGTCCGCTGCGGCGGGCACGCCCCGGCGATCGCCGATCTGGACGGCGACGGTCGGGTCGAGGTCGTGGTCGGGAGCCTGATCCTCAAGGGCAGGACCGGCGCCTTCGTCGCCCAGGGACAGGCCGGGGAGGCGCGAGGCGAGAGCTACCCCGAGATGGGCAGCCACACCGCCATAGCCGACCTGGACATGGACCAGTCTATGGAGGTCCTGGCCGGCAACACGCTGTACGACCCCAAAGGCGAGGTCATCTGCAGCACTGGGACCGACGACGGCTACCCCGCGCCGGCGGACTTCGACATGGACGGCGTGGGTGAGTTCGCGGTGGTGGGCAACGGCTGGCTGCGCATCTTCGAGGCGGACTGCAGCCTGGTGATGGAGCGAGAGCTGGCGGGCGGCGGCCACGGCGGCCCCCCGACCGTGGCCGACTTCGACGTCGACGGCGAGCCCGAGATCGGAGTCGCCGAGGCGGAGACCTACACCGTCTACGAGGCCGACGGCGCGGTGCTCTGGAGCCAGCCGGTCACCGACGCGTCCTCGCACGCGACCGGCTCGGTGGTCTACGACTTCGAAGGCGACGGCCGCCCCGAGGTCGTCTACGCCGACGAGGTCAGCCTGTGGGTGTTCGCGGGCGTGGACGGCACGGTGCGGCTGCAGGACGACCTGCACGAGTCCCGGACCCTGCACGAGTTCCCCACCGTCGCCGACGTCGACGGCGACGGTGAGATCGAGATCCTGGTGCCGAACGCGGGCACCCACTACGGCGAGCTCGGGCTGGCCGGGCTCTACGCGCTCGGCAGCGCCGAGGGCCGCTGGCTGGGCAACCGCCAGGTCTGGAACCAGCACGGCTACTCGATCGTCAACATCAACGACGATCTGAGCCTGCCCAGCCCTCAGGCCAGCAACTGGCCGACCTACAACACCTTCCGCAGCGGGGACCCCAACCCCAACGGACGAGGCAGCTCCGCGGACGCGGTCCCGCTGGCCGGCACCTGCGACCTGGAGTGCCCCGTCGACCAGGCCGTCGTCGCGGTCCGCGTCGGGAACGCCGGCATGGCGTCGATGGCCCGATGGATCCCGGTCTCCCTCTACGCGGTGGACGGCGAGCTCCGAACCCACCTCGAGACCCAGTACACGAAGACCACCGTGGACAGCGCCGAGGGCTCGGGCACGCTGCTGTTCCGGGTCGACCCGGCGGACGTTCCGGGAGGCATCGTCGAGATCGTGGTCGACCAGGACGACGACGGCTCGCAGGTCCTGCGCGAGTGCCAGGAGAACAACAACCGCGCACAGATCGAGCTGCCCTGCCGCGAATAGGCGCTTGAGCTGCACAGGGCCTGCAAGCGCAGGCGGGATGCTCCGTACAGGAGGTCCCGATGTTCATGACCCTGCTCGGCCTGGCCCTCGCCGACGACGCAGCCGACTACGCCTACAACCCCATCGGCAAGCGAGATCCCTTCCGCGGCGTGCTGTCCCACCCCAAGCGGCCAGAGCCCGATCTCGAAGGGTGGCGCCTGACCGCCACCGCCTTGAGCTCCGAGGGCGGCTACGTCCTGCTCGAGGCCCAGGGCGACACCAGCGTGCTGAGGCCCGGTGACTACGTACCGGGCACCTGGGCCCGGGTGCGCAGGATCGAGAGCGACGGAGTCGTCATCGAGGAGGAGTACCTGGACGGCGTCGGTGAGCTCGTGCTCCTGAGCTATCGGCTCGAGCTGCCCGAGCCCTGGTCTCGCTGAGCCATCCAGGCGTCCAGCCGCGGCCACACCACGGCCGAGGCGCGCCGGCCGAGGACCAGGTCCAGGTGCCCCCAGTGGGTCTCGTGCATCAGGGGCTCGAGCAGCAACAGCTCCTTGTCCTCGGCGCCCGAGCGCCGGTAGGCCGGCTCCGCGTCGCCGAGCGGCATCAGGTGGTCCCTGTCGCCGACCACGACCAGAACGGGGGTCCTGCAGCGGCTCCAGGCCTCCTCGTAGGGGTGGAAGCGACGACGGACCGACCACTCGCACATGTCCAGCCAGACCTGGGCCGAGGTCCAGTCGAAGCCTCGCACCAGGCGCTCGCGCAGCAGGTCCTCCTCGATGGAGCCCGGCCACCAGCCGCTGATCGGCAGGGCGTAGCCAGCGAGATCGGTCATGGTGAACGTCCGTCCCATGAGCCAGCCGGCGAGCCGGGTGCGCACGCCGAGCCCTCGCACCAGCACGCCATGACGCCCGGCCCAGCTCGCTTGGGCCAGCAGGCCCAGGAACCGGTTCGCGTTCCCGAAGCGGAACAGGGCGCCCAAGCCGATGACGCCCGCCAGATCCACGCCCTCAGCGGCGGCGGCGTAGCCCACGGCCCCGCCCAGGCTGTGCCCGAGCACGAAGGGTGCCCGCCCAAGGTGCCCCCTGAGCCGGTCCAGGTCCTGCACGTAGTCGGCGAAGCACTCGCCTACGCCCTCGCGCGGGCGTGATCGCCCGTGGCCGCGGAGCTCGAGGTTCAGGACATCCCAGCCCTGGACCGCCAGCCAGTTCACGAGGCTCCGGCCCGAGAGGTGCCAGGAGTAGCGGTTCTGCGCGAAGCCATGGACCAGCACGACCGGAGTGCGACGGGTCGGTCCCTCGGGCAGGGTCTTGCGGACGACGGCCAGGCGGGGCTCGCCGGGGACCCATAGCAGGCGCCTGCGCAGGGTGACCCGGTGGTCGCCCTCGACGG
>CALGIB010000325.1 GCA_937915955.1 uncultured Pseudomonadota bacterium | reverse complement strand
ACTCGCGTTGTGGAGGTCCCCCGATGAGCGGCACAAGGTCACGCAGGATGCCCACCCAGGCGCGCTCGAAGGCCACCGTCGAGGTGATCCTCCAGGCCAGCGCTCAGGTTCTGAAGAGAGAGGGCTGGGCAAGACTCAGCACCAACCGGGTCGCGAAGGTCGCGGGGGTCAGCGTGGGCTCGCTCTACCAGTACTTCCCGAACAAGGAGGCGCTGCTCGTGGCGCTGGTCCGCGGGCACGCCGAGCGCCAGCTCAGCACCCTGTCCGAGCACCTGATCGGGCTACAGGATGCCCCCCTGGAGCAGCTCGTCCCGACCACGGTCCGGGCCCTGCTCGCCGCTCACCGCGTGGACCCCGAGCTGCACCGGGTGGTGGCCGGCGAGATCCCTCCGATGGACGCCCTGGCCGAGATCCGCAGCGTCCAGGACCACTTCGCCGCGCTGCTGTCCATGG
The DNA here is from genome assembly GCA_937915955.1 of uncultured Pseudomonadota bacterium. Classification (GTDB taxonomy): domain Bacteria; phylum Myxococcota_A; class UBA796; order UBA796; family CAJQPC01; genus JAAESX01. The sequence continues at coordinate 18,129 of CALGIB010000325.1, read as the reverse complement.
AGCTGAAGCGCCGAAGGCACGAGATCCGCGAGGTGGACATCGAGCTGGCCGTCTTCGTGCTGATCTCGACGGTCGAGGCCATCACCCACGGGGCGGTGCTGCGGCACGAGCAGTTCCTGGACGACCGGCTGATCGAGGAGACCAGCCTGCTGGTCCTGCGCTACCTGGAGCGCTGAGCGCGTCCCCGGGCGCTGCGATCGTTAGGAGGGCGGGTGGATCTGAGCGAGCTGGGTTGGAACGACGCGCTGATCAAGGCCTTCGAGCCCTGGCGGGGGCAGGGACTGCGCCCGGGTCGCGTCATCCGCGCGCACCGAGGCACCTGGGACGTCCAGATGGGCGAGGAGGTCCTGACCGCCAGGATCCCAGGATCCACCTGGAAGAAGGCCCGAGGGCCGCGCGATCTGCCCGCCGTCGGCGACTGGGTGGTCGTGAAGGCGGCCCCGGGCCGTCGACCGCTGATCCGCGACGTGCTGCCACGGACGAGCGTGTTCACGCGCAAGGCGGCAGGGGGACGCGAGAAGGAGCAGGTCATCGCGGCCAACGTGGACACGGTGTTCATCCTGATGGGCCTGGACGGTGACTTCAGCGCCCGACGCCTCGAGCGCTACCTGACGGCCACGCGCGAGGCGGGCTCGCTGCCGGTCGTGCTGCTCAACAAGCTCGATCTCTGCGAGCACCCACAGCCCATGATCGACGAGGCCAGGCGGGTCGCGGGCCCCGCCACCGTAGAGCTCTGCTCGGCCTTGTCGCCCGAGACCCTGCTGCTGCTGGAGCCCTGGCTCCGCCCCCAGGCCACCATCTGCCTGCTGGGCAGCAGCGGCGTGGGCAAGTCCACGCTGACGAACCTGCTCCTCGGCGAGCAACGCCAGCAGACGGGGGCCGTGCGCGACAAGGACAAGAAGGGGCGGCACACCACCACCCACCGCGAGCTGGTCCTGCTGCCCAGCCAGGCTCTGATGATCGACACCCCGGGTATGCGCGAGCTGGGGCTGTGGGAGGCCAGCGCCGGCCTGGACCAGACCTTCCCCGAACTCCAGGGGCTGATCGGCCAGTGCCGGTGGCGGGACTGCGGCCACGGCGAGGAGGAGCAGGGCTGCGCGCTGTGGGCGGCCATGACCGCGGGCGAGCTGGAGCGCGATCGCCTGGAGGCCTTCCTGCTCCTGAGCGAGGAGGTCTCCGAGCGGGGCCGCAAGCGGGAGGAGGCCATCCGGCTGGTCAAGAAGGGGCGACGAAAGAAGGTCTGATCCACCGGCCCGGACAGTTTTTGGCTGGGGCCGTGGTTAAGGTCGCTCGTGGCCTGCACGGGGCCTTGGGGACAGATGTTCGTCTACCGCTCGAACCGCGTGGAGGCCTTGCTTCCGCCACTGATGGACCTGCTGAAGCGACCGCTGGGCGGCCCCTTCGATCCGCAGGTCGTGGTCGTTCACTCGAAGGGCATGGAGCGCTGGCTGGCCATGCAGATCGGGCAGAGCCTGGGCATCTGCGCCAACCTCGAGTTCCCCTTCCCGGGCAAGATCGTCCACCAGGCCTTCAAGGCCACGCTGCGCGAGCGGGCCGAGGGGCTCGAGGCCTGGCAGCCGGACGCCCTGACCTGGCGCATCCTGGCCGCGCTCCCCGCGCTGCTGGCCTCGGACGCCGCGTTCGAGCCGCTGGCCCGCTACCTGGACCAGGACGAGCACGGGCTCAAGCGCTTCCAGCTCGGGCAGCGCGTCGCCGCGAGCTTCGACCGCTACGCGATCTACCGGCCGGACATGGTGCTCAGGTGGGAGCGTGGGCAGGAAGACGACTGGCAGCCACGCCTCTGGCGCGCCCTCGTGGAGCAGGACGACTCGCCCCACATCGCTCGCCTCTGGCGCCCCTTCCAGGACGCGATGAGCCGCCGTCACGTGCAGCTGGACGAGCTGCCCCAGCGCCTCTGCATGCTCGGCGTGTCCTCGTTGCCGCCGCTCCTGATCGACGTGCTCTCGCGCCTGGCCCGCCAGATCGAGGTGCACCTCTTCCACCTGGATCCCTGCTCGGAGTGGTGGGCCGACATCCACAGCCGCCGCAAGATCGAGCGGCTCGAGGCGGGGCTCGTCCAGAAGGGCTGGAGCCCGGAGCAGGTCGAACACCTCCACCTCGAGGTCGGGCACCCGCTGCTGGCCTCGCTGGGCCGGCTCGGGCGCGAGTTCCAGTTCGTGCTCGAGGAGAGCGACTACCAGCAGCCCGATCAGGACCTGTTCCGCGTGCCCGAGCGCCCAGATCTGCTGCAGACCTTGCAGCGCGACATCCTGCAGCTGCGCACGCGCGGCCCGGACGAGCGGCTACGGCTGGACCCGACAGACGACTCGATCAGCGTCCACAGCTGCCACGGCGCCCTGCGACAGGTGCAGGTCCTCCAGGACCAGCTGCTTCAGCTCTTCGTCGAGCTGCCCGACCTCCAGGCCCGCGACGTCTGCGTGATGATGCCGGACGTCGAGCAGTGGGCACCCCTGGTGACCTCGGTCTTCGACCGCGACCCAGACGACCCCCGCACCATCCCGTTCCGGGTCAGCGACCGCAGCCTGCGGCGGGACAACCCCGTGGCCGAGGGGCTGCTGGCCATCCTGGACCTGGTGGACGCCCGGGTCACGGCCTCGCAGGTGCTCGATCTGCTGGCCCACGAGCCCATTCGAAGGCACTTCGGCGTCGGGGCGGACGACCTCGAGCAGGTGACCGACTGGGTCCGCGTGGCCGGCGTGCGCTGGGGCATCGACGCCGACCACCGCTCCACCTTCGGCCTGCCGCACACCGACACGAACACCTGGCGCTTCGGCCTGGACCGCCTCCTGCTGGGCGTGGCCCTGCCCGGCCAGGGGCGGCTGCTCTTCGGGGGCGTGCTGCCCTATGACGAGATCGAGGGCACTGGCGGCCAGCTCCTGGGTCGCTTCGTGGACTTCTGCGAGACCCTGTTCCTGCGCCTGCGCGATCTGCAGCGGCCTCGTCCCCTGGCGGACTGGGCCCAGGCCATCGGCTTGGTGCTGGACCAGCTCCTGGCCTCGGATCAGGACGAGGCCTGGCAGCAGCAGCAGGTGCGCAAGGTGCTGGATCGCGCGAGGGACCAGTGCCTGGAGCTGGACCACCAGCAGGACAGCTCGATCCGGGTGCTGCGCAGCTTCCTGCAGGGCGTCTTCGAGGAGTCCATGCCCGCCAGCGGCTACCTCTCCGGGGGGGTCACCTTCTGCGCGATGGTGCCCATGCGCTCCATCCCCTTCCGCGTGGTGGCGATGCTGGGCATGGACGAGGACGCCTACCCCCGCCGCAGCACCGGGCTCGGCTTCGACCGCATGGCGCTGAAGCCGATCCCGGGCGACCGCAGCCCGCGCGAGGACGACCGAACGCTCTTCCTCGAGGCGCTGCTCTCGGCCCGGGACCGCCTGATCATCACCTTCAAGGGGCAGGACATCCGCGACAACGAAGCCCGCCCGCCCAGCGTGCTCGTGAGCGAGCTGCTTGACGTCCTGGCCGAGACCTTCGCCCTGGCCCCCGACGAGCAGGACGAGCGCGACGAGCCCAGCCGGGTGCGAGACCACCTCGTGCTACGCCACCCCTTGCAGCCCTTCAGCCCGGACAACTACGGCGCCGCGCAGCAGCGTCCGCGGCTGTACAGCTACGACCCCGACTGGCTGGCCGGCGCCGTCCGAATGCTGCAGGACAAGCAGACCACGCCGCCCTTCTTCCGCGAGCCCCTCGCTCCTGTCCGCCTCGAGCACCTCACCCTCACCGAGCTGGCGGGCGTGCTCGAGCGCGGGCCTGTCCTTCACCTGATGCAGAAGCGCCTGGGCCTCTGGCTCGAGCTGGACGACAGCACGGTGGAGGACCGCGAGCCCTTCCAGGTAGACGGACTCGGCTTGTGGGAGCTGGCCTCGCCCCTGCTGGACGAGGTCATCGAGCACGGCATCGAGCCGATGGCGGCGCTCGACCGGGTCCGGGCCAGCGGCCGGCTCCCCCACGGTCAGCCCGGGGCCTGCTTCTTCGAGGACAAGGTCGTCGCGATGGTCCGCCCCCTGGCCGCCGCGGTGGCCAGCCGCGACCCCGGTCTGCCGATCGAGTCCGTGGACATCGACCTGCAGCTGCCGCAGTCAGGCATCCGCCTGACCGGCACCGTCGACCGCCTCTTCGAGAGGGAGCGCCAGCTGCACCAGTTCTCCAAGGTGCGCGCCAAGCACCTGCTGGGCTGCTGGGTGCACCACCTGGCGCTGCAGGCCTCGGGCAAGGCCCACCTGCCCTCGGTGCTGATCGGACGGCCGACCAAGGGCGGCGTCGGCATGCACACGATGCAGCCGCTGCGCGCGGACTGGGCGATCAAGGAGCTCGACAAGCTGGGCCGCCTCTACCTCCGGGCCTGCAGCGAGCCGCTGCCGCTGTTCCCCGAGAGCTCGCTGGCCTACGCCCGCGTGGTACGGGTGGACCCGGACGACCACCGCAAGAAGCAGGACGGCCTGCGCCGCGCCAAGGACAGCTGGCGCCGCAGCCGTCGCGATGGCACCAGCTGGGGCGAGGGCTGCGACGCCCACCTCATGTTGGCCGTGGGCGAGCCGGAGCTCGACGAAGGCCTGCGCCTGCCCGGCCAGACCCCGGGCCTGAAGACCAGCTTCCACGACCTGGCCCTGTACATGCTGGCCCCCATGCTCGAGCACACCGTGCTGGTGGAGACCTGATGAAGGCCTTCTCCATCACCCAGCCGCTGCCCCCGGGCATCACGCTGATCGAGGCCAGCGCGGGCACCGGCAAGACCTGGACGATCACGGGGCTGGTGCTGCGGCTGCTGGTCGAGGAGCAGCTCGAGCTGCCGCAGATCCTGGTGGTCACCTTCACCGAGGCTGCCACCAGCGAGCTGCAGGACCGCGTGCGCAAGCGCCTGCGCGAGGCCATCGGCCACCTGGACGGCAGCCTGCCGGTGCAGGGCGACCCCTTGCTCGACCACCTCTCCGAGGTCAGCCAGGACGACCTCACCGGTGCCCTGCTCCGACTACGCACGGCGCTGGCCGACTTCGACCTGGCCGCCATCTCGACCATCCACGGCTTCTGCCGCCGAATGCTCCAGGAGAACGCCTTCGAGAGCGGCGTGCTCTTCGACACCGAGCTCGTGGGCGACCAGACCGCGCTGCTCGAGGAGATCGTCTACGACTTCTGGGCCCGCGACCTGGAGCAGGCCCACCCTGCGCTGGTCCGCTACCTGGCCATGCAGGGCGTCAGCCCCAGCTCCCTGCTGGGCATCGCCGAGCAGGTCGCCAGCCGACCCGACCTGCCGGTGCTGCCCTCGGACCCCAGCCAGCTCCCGCCCCCGGACGACCTCGGCCTGATGCAGGCCTTCGACACCTTCAAGGCCGCCTGGGGCGAGCACCGCCGCAGCCTGCACGAGGCGCTCTACGGCAGGATCCGCGGCTGGGACTACTCGGGCGAAGCGCTCTCCGACCTGTTCCGACAGGTGGACGGCTTCCTGGCCCCGGACCGCTACGAGGGCGCGCCGCCGTGGGCTCTGGACCGCCTCCGCCGAGACGAGCTGGGCTCGCGCACGTGGCGCGACGAGGAGCTGCCGGCGAACCCCCTCCTCGACGCGATCGAGGACTTCTACGACGCCTGGTTCCAGCACCAGGGTGCGCTCAACCAGCACCTGCTCCGCCTCGAGCTGGACCTGGTCGACTTCGTTCGGCGTGAGCTGCCCAAGCGCAAGGCCAAGGCCAACACCTGGAGCTTCGACGACCTGCTGCTGCAGCTCGATCAGGCCCTGCAGAAGCCCGGGGTGGGCCCGCGCCTGGCCCACTCCATCCGCCTGCGGCACCGCGCCGCCCTGATCGACGAGTTCCAGGACACCGACCCGGTCCAGTACCGGATCTTCCAGACGGTCTTCGGCCACCAAGGCGACTGGCTCTTCCTGATCGGGGACCCCAAGCAGGCGATCTATGGCTTCCGCGGCGCCGACATCTTCGCCTACCGGCGCGCCAAGGCGGACGCAGGGGACCGGGCCTACACGCTGAGGGTGAACTACCGCAGCGACCCGGGGCTGGTGGCCGCGATGAACCAGCTCTTCACGCGCCTGGTGCTGCCCTTCGCCTACGACTTCATCGACTACCCCGAGGTCAGCGCCCGCCCAGGCGCCAGCGACCAGCTCGACCAGGGCGCTCCGCTGCAGCTGCGCTTCCTCGACAGCCCGTGGCTGAAGAAGCCCTGGCAGGGCCGGATCAGCAAGACCGGGCCAACCGGCTGGGAGGCCGCCATCCCGCGCCAGGTCGCCGCGGACATCCGGGACCTCTTGCGCGGCGGCGAGAAGCTGGGCGACCGCCTGGTGCGGCCGGGCGACATCGCCGTGCTGGTCCGCAAGAACCAGCAGGCGATCCAGGTCCAGGAGGCGCTGCGCGCTGTCGGGGTGCCCAGCGTGCTGCACGGCGCCACCAGCGTGCTGGCCAGCGACGAGGCCGACCAGCTCGAGCTGTTGCTGGCCGGCATCGCGGAGCCCGGACGACGCAGCGCGCTGCGTACGGCCCTGTCCACGCCGCTCATCGGGCTGGACGGGCACGCTCTGGCCCAGCTGGACAGCGACGAGGAGGGAGCCTGGGACGACTGGATCGACCGCTTCCGCCGTTGGCGGGGGCTCTGGGAGCGCCAATCCGTCGCCCGCATGTTCCGCGCTGTGCTCGAAGACCAGGGTCTGCAGGTGCGCCTCCTGGGTCTGCCCGACGGCGAGCGGCGCATGACCAACCTGCTGCACCTGGTCGAGCTCGTGCACACCGCCGCGGTCAGCCAGGAGCTGGGCGTCACCGGCGTCCTGCGCTGGCTGCGAAGCACCCGCATGGACCAGACGCCCGACCCCGAGGCGATGAGCCTGCGCCTCGAGTCGGACGCGCGCGCGGTCCAGCTCGTGACCGTGCACGGCAGCAAGGGCCTCGAATACCCCATCGTGTACTGCCCCTACCTCTGGCACAGCTGGGTGAAGACGGCCTCCAGCTCCCCGCAGGTGCGCTTCCACGACCCCGACGACGAGCACGGCCTGAAGCTCGACCTCGGCGGGCCCCGGCACGGCGCGCACCTGGACCTGATGAACCTCGAAGACCGGGCCGAGGACCTGCGCCTGCTCTACGTCGCCATCACCCGCGCCCGACACCGTGCCCTGCTCTACCTCGGCCCCTTCCGGCCGCTGGATCACTCCGCGCTGGGCTATCTGCTGCACCAGCCCACCGGGGTGTTGCCCGAGCACAAGCCCCTGGACGCCACGGCCGCCCACGTCAAGCAGCTCACGGGGCGGCAGCTCCGAGGCGAGATCGAGGCGCTGGCCGCCGAGAGCCAGGGGCGGATCTCCGCCAGCCTGGCGGACCAGCCCACGCACGCGCGCTGGAGCCCCGAGACCGAGCAGCACCCTCTGCTCCAGGCCCGGCGGCCCGCCGCACAGCCAGACCGCAGCTGGCACACCAGCAGCTTCAGCCGCCTGACCCGCACCAGCGAGCGCGGCCTCAAGCTGGCCGCGGGGCCCGTGGCCGAGGGGCGCGATCGGGACATCGCCGTGGTCGAGCCCGAGCCCAGCCCGGAGACCGGACGGCCCATCCGCCTGCTCGAGTTCCCCCGCGGCGCCAAGGCCGGGAACTTCTTCCACGACGTGCTCGAGCACCTGGACTTCCAGGCCACGGACCCTCTCGAGCTGGACGAGCACGTCCGCCGCATGCTGCGGGTGCACGGCTTCGACGAGGAGCTCAGCCCCACGGTCTGCGACGCCCTCGGGGCCGTTCTGGCCACCCCCTTCCACACCGACGGCCTCTGCCTGAGGGACCTGGCGCCGGCCCAGCGCATCAACGAGCTCGAGTTCACCGTCCCGGTGGGCTCGGGCCTGCGGGCGCGCACGGACACCCCGCGCCTGGACCGGCCTGCGATCGCCCGCGTCTTCCGAGACCACGGCTCGGCCCAGATCCCCGTGGACTACCCGGACAGCCTCGAGCGCCTGGAGTTCGAGCCCCTGCACGGCTTCCTCATGGGCTTCGTCGACCTCATCTTCCAGCACGAGGGCCGCTGGTACGTCGTCGACTACAAGACCAACCACCTGGGCGATCACCTCGACGCCTACGCCCAGGCCCGGCTTCCCGAGGCCATGGCGCACGGGCACTACTTCCTGCAGTACACGCTCTACGTGCTCGCGCTGCACCGCTACCTGAAGCTGCGGCTTCCCGACTACGACTACGAGCAGCACTTCGGGGGCGCGACCTACCTGTTCCTGAAGGGCATGGAGCCCTCCTTGGGTGCAGACCACGGCGCCTTCCGTGACCGCCCGTCGCTGACGATGATCGAGGCCCTCGAGGCCGCCCTGGAGGGCGCGTGATCGCGACCGCCGAAGCCCTCCTCCAGGCCGACTGGCTGAGCCCGTTGGACGCGCACTTCGCGCACACGATGGCGCGGCTGTCGGGCTCCTCGGACCCCCTGGTGCTGCTGGGCGCCGCCGTGGCCAGCCGGGCGCCCGCTCACGGCCACGTCTGCGCCGAGCTGCCCCAGCTGGTGCTCAGCCCCATCCTCGACGACGAGGACCAGCCGCTGGACATGAGCTGGCCCGACCTGGACACCTGGCTGTCGGCCCTGCGCGTCAGCGGCCTGATCAGCCGCCCGGACCGGCCCGCGCCGCTGGTGATGGACGAGGCCGGGAACCTGTATCTCTGGCGCTACTGGGACTACCAGCGGCGCCTGATCTCCGCCCTGCACGCCCGCTCGGGCGCCGCGGCGCAGGTGGACGAGGGGCTGCTCGCGATCGGCCTGGACAAGCTCTTCCGCGACGCCGAGCCGGGCGACCTGCAGCGGGCGGCGGCGGAGATGGCGGTGCGCCGAAAGCTGGCCGTGATCAGCGGAGGGCCGGGCACAGGCAAGACCACGACCGTGGTCAAGGTCATGGCCCTGGTCGAGGAGCAGCTGCCCGAGCCCGCCCGCATCCTGCTCGTCGCCCCCACCGGCAAAGCAGCCGCTCGCATGCAGGAGTCCGTGCAGTCGCAGCTGGCCCAGCTCGAGGCCCCTCGCGTGGTCAAGGCCGTCCTGGAAGAGGTCGAGGCCACCACGATCCACCGCCGCCTGGGCTGGCGGCCGTCCAGCCCGACCCGCTTCAGGCACGGTCGCGACAACCCACTCCAGGCCGATCTGGTCATCGTCGACGAGGCCTCGATGGTCGACCTGGCCCTGATGACCAAGCTGGTCGAGGCGGTGCGCCCGCAGGCGCGGCTCGTGCTCCTGGGTGACCGGGACCAGCTGGCCAGCGTCGAGGCCGGGGCCATCCTGGGCGACATCTGCGCGGCGCCCTCGGACACGGCGCAGGACCTGGCCGGCAGCATCGTGCACCTCCGCCGCTCCTGGCGCTTCGACGACACCAGCGGCATCGGCAACCTGGCCCGCAGCGTCAACGCCGGGGACGCGACACGGGCCCTGGAGATCCTGGACGGCGGCGAGCACGCCAGCGTCGCGCTGCTGCCGTCGGGGCCGCAGTCCCGCCCGGACCAGCTCCTGGGCGACCGCCTGGTCCAGGGCTACCGCCGGCTCGCTCAGGCCCGGGATCCGGCCCAGGCGCTGGCGGCCCTGTCCGATTTCCGCGTGCTCTGTGCGCACCGGAGGGGGCGCTTCGGCATGGAAGCGCTCAACCGCCTGGCCCGCGAGCAGCTCAGCCGCGCCGGTCTGATCGAAGGCTACGGCGACTGGTTCCACGGACGCCCGGTCATCGTGACCCGCAACGACTACGGCCTGGGCCTGTTCAACGGCGACACGGGCGTCGCGATGCACGACGAGGAGGGGCGGCTCCGCGTGTGGTTCGAGGGCAGCGGCGGCGCCCTGCGCGCGCTCCATCCGGCCCGGCTCCCGGCCTGCGAGAGCGTCTACGCGATGACAGTGCACAAGAGCCAGGGCTCGGAGTTCGACCGGGTGCTGCTGCTCCTGCCGCAGCAACCCAGCCCGATCCTGACCCGCGAGCTGGTCTACACGGGGCTGACCCGCGCTCGGAGCTCCGTCACGGTGGTGAGCTCGGCCGAGGTCCTCCGGTCCGCCATCGAGGGCAGGATCCAGCGCTCATCAGGCCTCCGGGCGGCGCTCTGGGGCGGCGCGTGAGGCTGCTCCACACCGCAGACTGGCACCTCGGCCACACCCTGCACGACTTCCCGCGCGAGGCCGAGCACCAGGCCTTCCTGAGCTGGCTGCTGGATCAGCTCGGCGAGCACGCGGTGGACGCGCTGCTCATCGCGGGGGATGTCTTCGAGACAGCCAACCCGCCCGTCCGCGCGGAGGAGGCCTGGTACACCTTCCTGGCCGATGCCCGAGGCCGCTACCCGGACCTGGACATCCTCGTGACCGGGGGCAACCACGACTCCGCAGCCCGCCTGGACGCGCCCAACCCCGTGCTGCGCGCGATGCGGGTCACGGTCCTGGGCGGCCTGCCCCGCCGTGGGGGGCGGGCCGTGGATCTCGACCGGCTGGTTCAGCCCCTCCACAAGGACGGCCAGGTCACCGCTTGGGTGGCCGCGGTGCCCTACCTGCGCCTGTCCGACCTGCCTCGGGTCAGCGCCCCCGATCCCATCGTCGAGGGCATTCAAGCCATCTACCAGCAGGCGCTGGGCTCGGCCCGGTCTCGGCGTCAGCCCGGCCAGGCCCTGCTGGCCATGGGGCACCTGGCCTGCTCGGGCGCGCGCCTGTCGCCGCTGAGCGAGCGCCGCATCCAGGGGGGCGAGATGCACAGCCTGCCGGACGCCGCCTTCCCCTCGGATCTGGCCTACGTCGCGCTCGGGCACCTGCACCTGGCCCAGACCCTCTCGGGTCGGGAGAACGTGCGCTACTCGGGCTCGCCCATCCCGCTGAACATGGGCGAGCGCAACTACGAACACCAGGTCGTGCTCGTGGACCTGGACGGCGAGGACTTCGTCCGCGCACAGCCCCTGATGGTGCCGCGACGGGTCGACTTCCTGCGAGTCCCGGACCAGGGAGAGCTCAGCCTGGCCGAGCTGCTCCCCCGGCTCGAGGGGCTGCCCGACAAGGATCTGTCCAGCCGCGACTCGCCCTTCCTCGAGGTCCGCGTGCGCCTGGACAAGCCCCAGCCCCTGCTGAGGCAGCGGGTCGAGCGCGCGCTCGAGGGCAAGGACGTGCGCCTGGTCACCGTGAAGACCACCTATACGGGCGACGGACAGGCGCTCAGCACGCCCGACGAGCTCGAGGACCTGGACGTGACGGAGGTCTTCCGGCGCCGCTGGAAGCGTGAACACTCCGGGGACCCCACCGCCGAGGTGCTGCACGCCTTCCACCTGCTGCTCGAGCAGCTGCAGCGGGACGAGCTGGACCACACGGCATGAAGATCTGCGTCATCAAGGTGCACAACCTGGCCAGCCTGCACGGGGCCCACAAGATCGACCTGGAGAGCGGGCCGCTCGGCAGCGCGGGCCTGTTCGCGATCACCGGCCCCACAGGGGCGGGCAAGAGCACGCTGCTCGACGCGATCTGCCTGGCCTTGTACGACCGCATGCCGCGGCTGATCGGCGCCCGCAGCACCGCCATCGGCCACGACCAGGAGCGCGACCGGGTCGCCGCCAACAACGTGCGCAGCGTCCTGCGCAAGGACGCCGCCGCGGGCTACGCCGAGGTCGAGTTCAAGGCCGCCGACGGCCTGCGCTACCGCTCACGCTGGGCCATCCACCGTGCCCGGAACAAGGCCGAGGGGGCGCTGCAGGCCCAGACGCTGGACGTACACAACGTCTCCACGGGGCAGTCGCTGGGCGGCACGAAGACCCAGCTCCTGGCTCAGCTCGTGGACCTGGTCGGCCTGACCTTCGACCAGTTCCGGCGCTCGGTGCTGCTGGCCCAGGGCGACTTCGCGGCCTTCCTCAACGCGGACCCGCCCGAGCGCGCGGAGCTGCTGGAGCGCATGACGGGCACAGAGATCTACGCCCGGCTGTCCCAGGCCGCCTTCGAGCGCCACAAGCAACACAAGCTGAAGGTCCTGGACCTGGCGCTGCAGGTCCAACGCCTCGGCCTGGCCTCGCCCGAGGAGCAGCGAGCCCTTCAGCAGCAGGCCGATCTGGCCGCCCAGGGCCACGCCGAGGCCAGCGCCCGCGTCGACGACCTCCGGGCGCTGAAGCGCGGCCACGCCGATCGCCAGGCGCTGGTGGCTGGCATCGAGCAGGCCCACCATCGGCATCGACAGGCCCAGGCCGACCTGCAGGTGCCCTGGCGGGCCCAGCTCCTCCAGGCCGAACGCATCGGCCCGGCCCGGATCCAGGCCGCCGCCCAGGCCGAGGCCCGCCTTCAGGCCGCCCTGACCTCGGAGAGCCATGCCTCGGCGGCGCAGGCCTCGGCCGCTCGCGCGCTGGAGCAGGCGCAGACCGCCAGGACGCAGGCCCAGCCGGCCTGGGAGTCCGCCGAGCTGCAGGAGCAGCAGCAGCGTCAGGCCCTGGACCGAGCGGGCCTGCTCGAAGATCGGGTGATCCAGCTGCAGCCACAGGTCCAAGCCTTGCTCGCCGCGCTCGAACAGCTCCGTCGCTCCGGTCGTGAGCTGGGCCAGGACCGCGCTCAGGTCGAGGCGCGCCAGCGGGCGCTGCAGCTCGAACTGACCCAGGCGGGGCAAGACCAGGCCCTGGTCGCGCTCGCCAAGGCGTGGCCCGAGCTGGAGCGGGACCGCCAGGACTGGCTACGGGCGAGCCGCGCGCTGGACCAGCTGGGCCGGCCGGGCCAGCTGCTGGGGCCCGACGAGCTCGACCAGCTCGAGCGCCGCGTCCACCTGGCCCCGCAGCTGCTGGCCTGGTCCGACCAGCGCCGGCTGGAGGGGCTGCTGCCGGGCCTGCGCCAGGCCCGGGAGACCGCAGCCGCGCTCCATCGTCAAGCCCGGGACGATCTGGCTCGCCTGCAGGTCCAGCACCGCGTCAGCAGCCTGAACGCCGACCTCACCGAGGGTCAGCCCTGCCCCGTCTGCGGCGCCCTGGAGCACCCAGACGCCGGACGCGAGCCGCCCAGCGATCAGCAGCTCCAGGTCGCCCTTCGACGGGAGCGTGACGCCAACCAGGCGGACTTCCAGGCCGCACGCGACCTCGCCGGGACCGAGGAGCTGTTGAAGCAGGCGGTGGACTTCCTCCAGGGACGCGGCCCCGACCTGCCGGACCTGCCGCCGCCGGAGCGCAGCGAGCTCCCGCAGCTCCAGCGCCAGCTGTCCGCCCAGCGCGCGCTGCAGGCCTGGTCGCGCTCCGACCGGGATCTCCAGGCGCTGCCCGAGGGCTGGCGTCAGCGCCTGGCCCAGGAGCGCTGGTGGGCGGAGCTGGGCGAGCGCGTCCGGGGCGCAGGCCAGGCCCAGGACCGCGTGGCGACCGCCCGCGACCAGCTGCAAGCCCTGGAGACCGAGCTGGCGCGCCTGGGCGAGCGGGGCAAGTCCAGCTCCGAGAGCCTGCAAGACCTTGAGCGGAAGCACGCCAACGGCGAAGCGAACCTCCAGCGCCTGCAGGCCGACCGGGACGCCCTGGTGAAGGGGCCCCTGGACCTGGCCGAGCGGCGACTCCAGGACCAGGCCGAGCGGCGACGAGAGGCCCGAGACGTCCTGGACGAGGCGCTCCGCAAGGCCCACTCCCAGCTCGACCTGACCACGCAGGCGCGGGATCTGGCCCGCCAGGCCTGCACCGAGGCCCGCCAGGCCGCCGAGGCCGAGCGGACCCGACTCCAGGCCGCCATGGACGAGCTCGGCTTGAGCGAGCTGGAGGGCGAGCCGCTCGGGCCCCAGCGGGTCTCCGAGCTCCGCCAACGCCTGGACCAGCTCGAGAACCTCGAGGCCGCCGCCGGGGCGGTCGTGACCGAGCGTCGGCAGCGGCTGGATGCCCTGCAGGAGCTGCCCGAACTGGACGAAGACGCCGCTCGAAGGGCCGAGCTCGAGCTGACCGAGGCCACCCAGGCCCACGCTCGGGCCCTGGCGGGGCTGGCGCAGGACGACCAGCGCCGCGCGCGCGCCGGCCAGCTCGGCTACGAGCTGGAGCAGGCCGAGGACGCTCGCCGCATCTGGGCAGACCTGGACGCGACCATCGGCTCCTCAACCGGGCAGAAGTTCCGGGCCTTCGCCCAGGGGCTGACCCTCGATCGCCTTCTGGCCCACGCCAACGTGCACCTGGAGCAGCTCGCTCCCCGCTATCGCCTGATGCGGGCGCCCCAGGCCGACCTCGAGCTCCAGGTCGTCGACCAGGCGATGGCGGACGAGGCCCGCAGCGTCAACAGCCTCAGCGGCGGCGAGACCTTCATGGTCAGCCTGGCCCTGGCGCTGGGCCTGTCCTCGATGTCCTCGGCGCGCACCCGCGTCGAGAGCCTGTTCATCGACGAGGGTTTCGGCAGCTTGGACCGCCAGACGCTGGAGACCGCGCTGGCCACTCTGGACGCGCTCCAGGCCACAGGCCGCAAGGTGGGCGTGATCTCCCACGTGCAGGGGCTCGGGGACCACATCGGCGTGCAGATCCGCGTGGAGAAGGACGGACCCGGCCGGAGCCGGGTGCTCGTCCCGGGCGCCTGAAGTGCTGCTGCTCGCGCTCGGCTGCACCACCCGCGTCGACCCCGGCGGGCCACCGGCACAGGACCCCAGCCAGGACTGGCAGGCGCGCTTGAGCCAGGTGGTGATCGAGGACGGGCTCGTGGACTACCAGGACCTCCGGGGGGACCGCGAGGCGCTCGGCGCCTACGTCGCCTGGCTGTCCCAGCCCCAGGAGGTCCAGGGGCCCGCCCGGCTAGCGATGCTGATGAACGCCTACAACGCCTTCGTGCTGGAGGGCGTGCTGCGCAACTGGCCGCTGGAGTCCGTACGGGACGTGAAGCTGGGGCTCCTGAAGCTGGGCGGCGGCGGCTTCTTCGTAGGCCAGCGCTTCCTGCTCGAGGGCCGGTGGGTCAGCCTCTCCGACCTCGAGAACAGCCAGATCCGCGAGGGCTTCCAGGACCCGCGCGTGCACGCGGCCATCAACTGCGCCTCGGCGGGCTGCCCGCCCCTGTCCCCGACGCTCTGGGCGGCCGAGACCCTCGACCCGGAGCTGGATCGGGCGATGACCCGGTTCGTGCAGACGCGCACCCGGGTCGACGGCGATCAGCTCGTGCTGAGCCAGATCTTCGAGTGGTTCGGCGACGACTTCACGGGCTGGGGTCAGGCCGAGAGCCTCTGTGCCTACACGGCGCGCTTCGAGCCCACCCATCAAGCGCTGGCCGACGCTGGCTGCCCGCACCGCTTCGAGCCCTACGACTGGTCGCTGAACGCGGCGCCCCCGTGAGCGAGCACCTGAAGAGGCTGCTCGATGCCCTGGAGCAGGAGCGGGCCTGGCAGGAGCACGAGCACCTGCGGCTGCTGAAGCTGGGCTGGTCCGACCGGGTGGCCGCCGGCCTGAGCTGGCCTCCCTTGCGCGAGCTGGAGCGGACCGAGGTCCGGCGAGGCGTGGAGCTGCTGCTCAGCGCCGAGGGCCTGCTCCACGACGGCATCGGGCCCGGCGAGGCCGTGCTGGTGGCCCCGCTCTCCCGGCCGGATCTGGGCATCCAGGGCACCGTGCTCGAGGTCGACCCCCGGGCGGCCACCGTGGCCCTGCCCCAGGAGCCGGACTTCTCGCCGCCCTACGCCGTGACCCGGCGCTTCGACGACCTGTCCTTCCGTCGCTACGCCCAGGCCCTCCAGCGGGCGCTGCTCCTGGACAGCCCGCTGAAGCGAGCGCTGCTCAACCCGAGGCCTCTGGGCCCGCCGGACCCCGTACAGCTGCCGGATCTGGATCCGGCTCAGCTCGACGCCGCCGCGCACGCGCTCGACCCCTTGCGCTCGCTGGCCTTGATCCACGGCCCACCGGGCACCGGCAAGACCTTCCTGCTGGCCCGCCTGCTCGAGCAGCTCGCCAAGACCGAGGCGCCCTGGGCGCTGGCCGACAGCAACGCCGCCGTCGACAACCTGGCCCTGGCGGCCTCGGCCCGGGGGCTGGACGTCGTGCGCCTGGGCCACCCGGCCCGCATCTCCCCTGCCGCCCGGCACCTCGGGCTCGAGCACCGCCTCGAAGTCGGCCCCTTCGCGCAGGCCCTGAAGCTGCTCGACCGCGACATCGTGCGCGGTCGCCAACGGGGCGAGCGGGTCGGCTCGCTCTACAAGCAGCGGCGGGACCTGGCCGCCCAGGCCCGTCGACAGGTCCTGGACCACGCGCAGGTGCTGGCCTGCACCTTCGGCAGCCTGGCACGCCTGGCGCCCGAGCTCCCGCGCCCGGTGACCGCGGTCGTCGACGAAGCCACCCAGGCGATCGAGCCAGCGGTCTGGGTCGCGCTGCCCTACGTGCAGCGTCTTGTGCTCGTCGGCGATCCACATCAGCTGGGGCCGGTGGTCATGCAGCCGGGCAACCCGCTCCAGCGCTCGCTGCTCCAGCGGCTGGTCGAGCTCCAGCTCGAGCTGCCCATGCTCCAGGTCCAGCACCGCATGCGCGCCGAGCTGGCCGAGCTGGTCCGGCCCACCTACGGCCAGCGCTGGACCACGCACCCGACCGCCGCCGCGCAGGCGGTCCCGGCTGGCATCTCCGAGTGCCCCGTGGTCTGGATCGACACCGCCGGAGCGGGCCTGGACGAGCAGCGCGACCCGGTCACCCAGAGCCTGCACAGCCCCGGCGAGCTGAGCTTGATCGCCCGGGTCGTGCAGCACCTGATCCAGGCGGGCACCGCCCCCGAGGACATCGGCGTCATGGCGCCCTACTCCGCCCAGATCGGACGCCTCCAGCGAGCGCTGCCCGGGATCGAGGTGGCCACCGTCAACGCCTTCCAGGGCCGCGAGAAGCCCGTGATCGTCTGCGGCTTCGTGCGAAGCAACCCCCAGGGTGAGCTGGGTTTCGTGTCGGATCCCCGGCGCCTGACGGTGGCCGTGACCCGCGCCCGAGCCCAGTGGATCGGCCTCGGGGACAGCTCGACCCTGGCCAGCAGCCCCGCCTTTCAGCAGCTCTTCGGCCAGATCGAGGCCCTGGGCGCGTGGCGCAGCGTCTGGGAGCCCCCCTTTGACGCCTGGCTGTCCTGAGTCAGCGCAGCAGCTGCTCGGGCAGGACCCCGTCGTTGGCGGCAGGGTCAAGCTCCAGCACGCTGCACATCAGCTCGTACAGGTCCAGGGCCCGCACCGACTCCAGCTCGCCCGCCGTGCTGAGGTGGGGGCCCCGCCCGTAGAGGATGCCCTGCATGGAGTCCAGCTCCGGCGCGTAGCCGTGGGCGCCGCCGGTGTAGCGGTCCGAGTTGTCCTCGAACCACTCCCGCGAGCTGATGACCCAGCCCTCCTCGGCCACACAGACGATGTCGCCGATCGAAGGGTGTCCCGAGAAGCCCCAGGCCGGCTCGAGGTCCTCGGGGCGGGCGCAGCTGGCGTGCGCGAGGTCCTGGAGCGCGAGCAGCTTTCCCTCGACGTCCTCGACCCAGAGGTTCGTGACCGGGGTCCAGGTGACCACGAAGAGGTCTTCGAGCGCCACGTGGTCGTCCAGGAAGGTGACCCGCTCGGGGTCTACGCCGACCATGCCGTGGTCGCTGACCACCAGCAAGTCCACCTCGTCCGCGAGGCCCCGCTCGTCCAGGCCCCCCAGCAGCTGGCCCACGAGCGCGTCGGCGTCAGTGACCTCGCGCAGCACCTCGTAGCCGTGAGGTCCCTCGGCGTGCCCCTTGCCGTCGGGCTCGGAGAAGTAGAGCGTCACGAAGTGGGGGCGCGCGTCCTCGGGCAAGGTCAGCCAGTCGAGCACAATCTCGACGCGGTGCGTATCGGACAGCGAGCCGTCGTAGGGCACCTGGAGCGAGGGCGGATGGGCGTCGCTGCCCGGCCAGTACATCGTGGCCGCGCTCACGCCCTGGGACTCGGCCGTCTGCCAGACGGGCTCGCCCCCCCACCAGCGCCCGTCCGAGGTGCTGGCCTGGTCCCCCATCGAGAACCAGTCGCCGGTGGCGGGGTCGTAGACCGTGTTGTCCAGAATCCCGTGGTGCGCGGGCAGGAGGCCCGTGACCTGGGTCCAGTGATTCGGAAAGGTCTTCGTCGGGAAGACGGGGAGAAGACTATCCGCCTTGAATCCCTCGGATTTCATCCGATCGAGCGCGGGGGTGGGCGAGAACTCGGCGTAGTCCGCGCGGAAGCCGTCCAAGCTGACGAGAACGACCGTGGGATCGGACAGATCAGCGTCC
>CALGIB010000324.1 GCA_937915955.1 uncultured Pseudomonadota bacterium | reverse complement strand
CTCGTCATGCTCTGGCGGCCCGCGGTCCAGCGGCCCCGCTGGGGTCAGGCCGCGACCCTGGCGCTGGCCGGAGCGCTCAGCGCCGCCACACTGGCCCTGGGTCCGGTGCTCCGCGCGCTCCCCAACAGCGCCTGCGGCCGCCCCCAGCGGGTGCTCGTAGAGGAGGCGGGCCTGAGCCTGGCTGTGCCCTCGCGCATGCTGCCAAGCACCTGGCTGGAGAGCGGCGAGAGCTACCGCCACACCATCATGAGCGAGCCGGCGTGGCGCACGGGACCCGCCTCGAGCGAGGCCGTGTACGCGGGCACGGCGCGCATGATCCCCGAGTCCCTGGTCGCCGGGGATCTGCTGCAGGGCCCCGACCTGCTGACCTATCTCCACGACCGCTACGGCATCGCGGGCGAGCTGGTCGAAGCGGGCATCGAGCCCATCGGTCCCGGCTGGACGGTGCAGGTCGTCGAGTTCACCGACACCGGCGACGGCGAGCGCTATCGCCTGGTCGATCACCACCTGCCGCGAGGACGATGGCTGACGCGCCTGGGCTACATCGTGCGCCTCGAGGACGGCCTGCCCGAGCCCCGAGGGCCGGTCTTCGAGCGCATCGTGCGCAGCGTCGAGGAGGGCGAGCTGCCCACCCTGGTCGAGGCCCGCGCCGAGCACGAGCGCAACCCGGGCAGCCGCCGCCTGCGGCTGGAGCTGGGCCGGGCCCTGCTCGAGGCTGGGGAGCTGGAGGGGGCCATCGGTCTGTACCGGCAGCTGATGGCCGAGGACTCGGCGGACCAGGAGGCCGCGATCTGGCTTCGGTACGCCGAGTCGCTGTACCCCGAGGGCTGAGCGCGCCCCCTACAGCAGCCCGAGCGCAGCGTGCGCCGCGGCCAGGCGAGCCACGGGCACCCGGAAGGGGCTGCAGCTCACGTAGTCCAGGCCCGTTGCGTGGAAGAAGCCGACGCCCGTGGGGTCACCGCCGTGCTCGCCGCAGACGCCGACCTTCAGGCGAGGCTTGGTGCGGCGCCCGCGCTCGGTGCCCATGCGCACGAGCTCGCCGACGCCCGCGACGTCGAACTGGGCCAGCGGCGAGGTCTTGAGCAGCCCCTCGTGCATGTAGGCCTGGAAGAACTTGTTCATGTCGTCGCGGGAGAATCCCCAGGTCATCTGGGTGAGGTCGTTCGTGCCGAAGCTGAAGAAGTCCGCGTGCTTGGCGATCTCGTCGGCCGTCAGGCAGGCCCGGGGCAGCTCGATCATGGTGCCGACGAGGTAGTCGACCTGGGCGCCCTGTTCGTGCAGCACCTTCTCGGCGGCCTCCTCGACCAGCGCGCGCAGCCGCTCGAGCTCTTCCGGCATGCCCACCAGCGGGATCATGATCTCGGGGAGGACGACCACACCCTCCTTGCTCACCTGGACGGCGGCCTCGAGGATGGCCTTGGTCTGGGTCTCGTAGATCTCGGGGCTGGTGATGCCCAGCCGGCAGCCGCGGTGCCCCATCATGGGGTTGGCCTCGTGCAGCTGCTCCAGGCGCTCCTGCAGACGCTCGGGGCGCACGCCCAGGTCCTCGGCGACCTGGCTGACGTCCTCGGGGTTGCTGGGCAGGAACTCGTGCAGCGGAGGATCGAGCAGGCGGATGGTGACGGGGAGCCCGTCCATCGCCCGGAAGATCTCGCAGAAGTCTTCGCGCTGGATGGGCAGGACCTGAGCCAGGGCGCGCACCCTGTCGCGCTTGTCCTCGGCCAGGATGAGCTGGCGCATGGCGCGCAGCGCGACCTGCTGGAAGAACATGTGCTCGGTGCGGCACAGGCCGATGCCGACGGCCCCCAGCTCACGGGCGCGGGTGGCGTCCGGCCCGTTGTCCGCGTTGGCCCGCACCTTCAGGCGGGCGCGCTGGTCGGCCCAAGCGAGCAGCTGGGACATGGCGCCCGAGTCCGTGGCCGGCGGCAGGGTGGGCACCTTGCCCTCCATGATCTCGCCGGTGCTGCCATCGAGGGTGATCCAGTCCCCGCGACGGACCACGGTGTCCCCCGCGTAGAACAGCTGGCGGCCGTAGTCTACGGCGATCTCGGTGGCCCCGACGACGCAGGGCTTGCCCATGCCGCGGGCGACCACGGCGGCGTGGCTGGTCTGGCCGCCGCGGCTGGTCAGGATGCCCTCGGCGACGGTCATGCCCTGGATGTCCTCGGGCGAGGTCTCCATGCGGACCAGGACCACCTGCTCGCCGCGCTCGACGAGCTCCTGGGCCTCCTCGCTGTGGAAGACCACCTTGCCGGTGGCCGCCCCGGGGCTGGCCGGGAGCCCGCTGCCGATGACCTTCTTGCCCGCCTTCGGGTCCAGGACGGGCCGGAGCACCTCCTCGAGCTTGCCGGGCTCGATGCGCTTGAGCGCCTCCTCCTCGGTCAACACGCCCTCGTTCACCAGATCCACGGCGATCTGCACGGCGGCGGCGGTGGTGCGCTTCCCGTTGCGGGTCTGGAGGATGTAGAGCTTGCCGTCCTCGACGGTGAACTCGATGTCCTGCATGTCCCGGTAGTGGGTCTCGAGCTTGCGCTGGAGCACGTCGAACTCGGCGTAGATCTCCGGCATCTCCTGCTGGAGCGTGCCGGTGGCCGCCCGGTCGCGCAGGTTGTTCAGGGCATGCGGCGTGTGTGTGCCCGCGACGACGTCCTCGCCCTGGGCGTTGGGCAGCCACTCGCCGAAGAAGATGGAGCTGCCGGTGCTGGGGTCGCGGGTGAACGCCACGCCGGTGGCGCAGCCCTCGCCCATGTTGCCGAAGACCATGGCCTGCACGTTGACGCCGGTGCCGCAGCCCTCGGGGATGCCATGGGTCTTGCGGTAGTAGCGGGCGCGCTGGGTGTTGAAGCTGCGAAAGACCGCGTCCACGGCGGCCTGGAGCTGCTCCCAGGGGTCCGCGGGGAAGCTGCCGGTGGCCTGCTTGATGACCAGCTTGTAGGCGCCGCAGAGCTGCTCCAGCTCGACCTCGGACAGCTCGCTCTCGTCCCGCCCTGGGAAGAGGTCCTTGCGAGCGCGGTGGAAGCGGCTCATGTGGATGCGCAGCACGACGTCGCCGAACATCTGCAGGAAGCGGCGGTAGCTGTCCCAGGCGAAGCGCGGCTTGCCTGAGCGCTGGGCCAGGGCACGGACCGTGTCGTCGTTGAGCCCCAGGTTCAGGACCGTGTCCATCATGCCGGGCATGCTGACGGGCGCGCCCGAGCGCACCGAGAAGAGCAGCGGGCTCTCGTCGCCGCCGAAGCGCTTGCCCGTGCGCTCCTCGACCAGCGCCACGCCCGCGCGGACCTGCTGCTCCATGCCCTCGGGCCAGGCCTGGCCGTTGTCGAAGTAGTGGTTGCAGGCCTCGGTGGTGATGGTGAAGCCGGGGGGCACCGGCAGCCCGAGGTTGGTCATCTCAGCGAGGTTGGCCCCCTTGCCTCCGAGCAGTGCCTTATCCGCGGCCGAGCCATCGGCCTGGCCGGCGCCGAAGTTGTAGACGTGTTGCATCAGGTTCCCTCGCTGTTGATGAGACGGAAGTCGGCGATGCCGCGGAACAGGGCCGAGATGGAGGCGATCAGGCCGAGGCGCGCGGCCCGCAGGTCCTGATCCTCCGCGTTGACCATGACCACCTCGAAGTAGGCGTCGATGGCGGGCTTGAGCTGCACACAGCGAGCCAGCGCGTCCTCGACGTGAAGGCCCTGGACCAGCGCGACGACCTGCTCGTGGGTGGCCTCGTAGGCGTCCGCGAGCGCGTGCTCGACGGGATCCTGGAAGCGCCCGCGGTCGTAGGTCGTCTCGCTGTGGTCCTTGCTGATGTTCAGGACCCGCTTGAAGGCCTCGGCCAGGGCGCCGAACTCGCCGGTGCGGGACAGGTGGGTGAGCCCACGGACGCGCGCGGCGATCTGCACGGGGTCGCTGCCGCCCGCCGCCAGGACGGCGTCGACGACGTCGGTGGCGTGGCCCTCGGCCTGGAGCATGGCCCTGAGCCGAGCCAGCACGAAGGCGACCAACTCCGAGGCGTCGGCCTGCTGCTCGAAGCCCGCTCCGGCGAGGGCGATCAGCGCGCCCAGCTGGCAGCGGATCCCGGCGTCGAGCAGGACGGCGAGCACGCCGTTGGCGGCGCGACGAAGCCCCTGGGGGTCGGCGCTGGCCTTGGGCTTGAGCCCGACGCCGAAGCAGCCCACCAGGGTGTCCAGGCGGTCGGCGACGGCCAGCGCGCGACCGGCGTCCGTGGCGGGGAGCGCGTCGCCGGCGAAGCGCGGCAGGTAGTGCTCCTCGATGGCGGCCGCGGTGACCTCGTCCAGGCCCTGGTTCAGGGCGTAGAGGCGACCGATGTGACCCTGGAGCTCGGGGAACTCCCCCACCATCTGCGAGACCAGGTCGCTCTTGCAGAGCGACCCAGCGGCGCCGGCCTGCTCACCCTGGGACAGGCCCAGGCTCTCGGCTAGCCGAGCCGCCAGCGCGCCCACGCGGGCCTGCTTGTCGGCCATCGTGCCCAGCCCGCGCACCCAGCGCATGGCGTCCAGGCTGCTGCCCAGCTCGACCAGGCTGCGCTTGCGGTCCTCGGCGAAGAAGAAGCGCGCGTCGTAGAAGCGAGCCCGAAGCACCCGGGCGTTGCCCGTCGCGATGAGCGCCGGATCGCCGGTGGGGTTGTTGCTGACGACGACGAAGACGTTGGTCAGCTGCCCGGCGCGGGTGGTCGGGAAGTAGCGCTGGTGCACCTTCATCGACTCGATGAGCAGGCGCGGGGGGAGCTCGAGCAGGTCCTCGTCGAAGCGCGCGAGCAGCGCCACCGGCCACTCGACCAGATCGGTGACCTCCTCGAGCAGCGAGGCGTCCCAGTCCACGACCAGGCCCTGGGCCCGGGCCAGCTCGTCGCCCTGGCTGCGGATGAGGGCGCGGCGGCGCTCCCGGTCGGCGATGACCCAGCGCTGCTCGAGCGCGCTCAGGTAGCTGGGCCCGTCGACCAGGGGTCCCGGGGACAGGCTGCTGCGGCGGTGGCCGACGACCACGTCGCTGGTCTCGATGCCGGCGACGGAGGCGGCGATGCGCTGGCCATCGAAGAGGGCGATGACCTGGTGGATGGGACGTCCCCAGCGCTCGCGGCGCTCTCCCCAGCGCATGGCCTTCTTGAAGGGCAGACCCAGGATGAGCCTCTCCAGGCCGCTGGCGATCAGCTCGGCGGTCTGCTCCCCGCCCTCACGGACGACGGCGGCGATGACGGGACCGCGGGGCCCCTCGACCACCTGCAGGTCGTCCACGCTGACGCCGCGCCCGCGGGCGAAGCCCTGCGCGCCCTTGGTCCACACGCCGTCCCGCTGGGCGGCGGAGAGCGGCGGGCCGGTGACCACCTGCTCGGTCACGGGGCGCCCCTGGGCCACGTCCGAGACCACGACCGCCAGCCGACGGGGGGTGCTGTAGACCACCGAGTCCCCGTGGACGATGCCCTTGATGAGGGACTTCACGCCGCTCTCCAGGGCGGCGAGCGCGGGGCCGATCATCGCGTGGGGGAGCTCCTCGCAGCGGACCTCGATCACGAGCTCGCTCATGCGCTGATCTCCTCGTCGAGTCCCAGCCAGGCGTCCGCGCAGAGGCAGGCCAGGTCGCGGATGCGCTTGATGTACTGGGCCCGCTCGGCGACGCTGATGGCGCCGCGCGCTTGGAGCATGCGCAACGCGGCGAGAGATTGCCGCACCGCCGCTTTCGCCGGGCCGGTGCGCGTCGGCAAGGCGATAACCACCGCGTCCGCATCGCGCACGGTTTGGCCTTTGCGGGGCACGCCGATTTCGAGAACGGTACGCATGCCCTGGCCGACCAAGATATCGCAAAGATCGGTCGCCCCGGCGATATCGTCGGCGATGGCGCCCAGGAGAATATCGTTTTTTCTCTTCCTCTTTGTGGCCTTCATCTGCTTAGCCTTTGCCATGCCACCCTCCCTTAGAAAAATGCCTGTAGGCCGGTTTGCGCCCGGCCCAGGATCAGGGCGTGCACATCGTGCGTGCCCTCATATGTGTTGACGGCCTCTAAATTCATGACGTGGCGAATGACGTGATATTCGTCGGAGACGCCGTTACCGCCATGCATGTCGCGCGCGGTGCGGGCAATCTCAATGGCTTTACCGCAGGAATTGCGCTTGATCAGAGAGATTGTTTCGGGCGCAAGACGCCCCTCGTCAAACAAACGTCCGGCTCGGAAGCAGGCTTGCAGGCCGATGGAAATCTCCGTCTGCATGTCGGCGAGTTTTTTCTGGATGAGCTGGTTGGCGGCCAGCGGACG
>CALGIB010000323.1 GCA_937915955.1 uncultured Pseudomonadota bacterium | reverse complement strand
GACCGCCGCCGCCACCTTCGCCTGCCCGGACTACGACCAGGCTCGCCTGGTCGACACGATCCACCGCGGGCTGGAGCAGTTCCCCCAGACCCTGGATCGGGTCCGCGGCGGGCGCGTGGTGCTCAAGCCCAACATCGTCGAGTTCCACCCCGACCACCCCATCAACACCGACGCGCGCTTCCTGGCCGCAGCTGTCGTCGCGTTCAAGCGGCACGGCGCCGCCGAGGTCCTGATCGCCGAGGGACCCGGTCACCACCGCGACACCGAGCTGCTGCTGGAGCGCACCGGCCTGGACGTGTTGATGAAGGACGTGGGCAGCCGCTTCGTGGACCTGAACCTGGACCGGGTCGCCGATCTGCGCCTGGTCCGCAACATGACCGGCATGGGCCGCATGAAGATCGCGGCCACCGCGGTGAACGCGGACCTGCTGGTGAGCTGCGCCAAGCTCAAGTGCCACCACTGGGTCGGCGCCACGCTCACCATGAAGAACCTCTTCGGCGTGTTCCCGGGCTCCGTCTACGGCTGGCCCAAGAACCCCCTGCACTGGGCGGGCCTGGAGCAGTCGATCCTTGACCTCTGGGACCTGCTGCCCGGCACCTTCGGCCTGGTCGACGGCGTCGTCGGCATGGAGGGCGACGGCCCGATCATGGGCACCGCCAAGCAGGTCGGGGCCATCGTGATGGGTCCGCAGCTGCCCGCCGTGGACGCCACCTGCGCCCGCCTCATGGGCTTCTCGGCCGGCCAGCTCGGCTACCTCAGAGCCGCCGCGCGGCTGGGCGGGACCGTGGACCCCAGCCGCATCGAGGACCGGGGCGAGCTCCTCACCACCTCGCCGTTCCGGGTGCTGCCCCAGTTCGAGCACCTGCTCCGTTGAGCCAGGCCGCGCTCAGCCCCCGCGCCCGCGCCTCTATGGTCGGCGCTCTGGTCGCTCTGAGCGCCTGGTTGGCCTGGACCTGGCTGCTGGCCGAGCCTGTGAAGACCCGAATAGCCAAGGCCTCGCCGGGCCAGAAGACCGTGATCTTCATCGTGCTCGACACCACCCGGGCCGATCACCTCTCGGCCTGCGGCTACGAGCGCCCCACCTCGCCCACGCTGGCCAGGCTCGCGGAGGCCGGCTCGCTGTCCTGCCGGGCCTACGCCCCTGGCAGCTGGACCTACCCTAGCCACGCATCCTTCTTCACCGGGCTGCCGGTGACCGAGCACGGCAGCCACTTCGTAGGCCAGGGGGAGGCCCGGACGGCCCGTGTCATCCGAAAGCTGACCATCCGCCCCCTCGACCCCGAGCTTCGAACCCTCGCCGAGGACTTCACCGCCCGGGGCTACCAGACCGCCGGCCTCAGCTCGAACCCCGTGCTGGCCCCCGCCTCCGGCCTGGATCGGGGCTTCGGGCTCTGGCGCACGGCCGAGCAGTTCGGCCCCTGGTACGGCCGCGGGATGGAGCGCCAGCTGACCCGCCTCGTCCGGGAGGACCTGGACCCCGAGCGGCCCCTCTTCCTGTTCCTGAACCTCGCCGACGCCCACGACCCCTGGGACGGCGTGCCGGCCGGGCTGGACTGGGTGCCCGAGCGCAAAGACTTCCTGATGTACTTCCGCCTGGACGAGGGCGAGCTGGTGGACGGGGAGTGGGCCCACTACGTCACACGGCGCTGGACCGCCGAGCAGGACGAGGCCTTCCGGGTCCGGGTCCGCGACCTCTATGACCACGCCTTGAGCGAGGCCGACCAGACGCTGGCGAGCGCGCTGGGCATCCTCGAGGCCCACGGCTGGATGGAGGACGTCCGGCTGGTGCTCGTCAGCGACCACGGCGAGTTCCTGGGCGAGCACCAGCTGGCCCGCCACGGCCGCTACCTCTGGGAGCCCAACCAGCGCGTGCCCCTGCTCTTCCTGGACGAGCAGGCCCCCGTCGAGCTGCCCGAGGGACCGCTATCGGCTCTGGTGGTGCACGAGCTGGTCCTGAACGGCCGCCTGCCCTCGCCTCTCCCGCCTGTCCAGGCGGTGGCCTTCCCCGACAAGGCCTGGCTGGAGCACTCCGGCGGCCAGGTCGGCGGAGCCACGAGCGCGGCGATCTGGACGACCGATGGCAAGCAGCTCTGGATGGACGGCGTCAGCTACCGCGTCGATTTGAGCGAGGACCCCGAGGAGCAGCGGCCCATCCGGATGGAGCCCGACGAGGACCTGTCCGAGCTGGTCCGCCAGACCCGAGCCAGTCAGGCCCGCGAGCTGCTCATGGACCCCCAGCTCGAGCAGGCCCTTCGCGCGGCGGGGTATCTCGAATAGCCTGTGCCGCGACGAGGCCGACCGCCGCCTCCCCGAGGTCCCCATGCTTCTCCTCCTGCTGGCCTGCTCCGACTACAACGTGGTCAAGAACGAGGACGTGATCGAGGGCGGCGACAGCGACCCCCAGAGCCTGCCCGGCATGGCCGAGCTGTCTCCTGGCTCGGCCAACGCCGTCGTCTGCGAGCCCGTGGACTCCCGCTTCGAGGTGGCCAATGTCGGAGAGGGCCCGCTCCAGGTCCTGAACGTCGAGCTGACCGGCCAGGGCTGGACGCTGGGTAGCCTCAGCCTGCCCTCCACGCTGGGCCCGGACGAGACCCTGGGCATCCCGGTGCAGGCCACCGGCTCGGGCACAGCCACCCTGACGGTGACCACCGACGACCCCTTCAACGTCGAGCTCACCGCCGATCTCACCGCCATCGCGGACGGCCGCCCCACCATCGAGCTGCTGGAGCCCTCGGTCGACGAGATCCTCGAGGAGCACTCCGATCTGGAGCTGGTGGCCCACGTCACCGACGATCTGTCAGCGCCCGCCGACCTGTTGGTGACCTTCACCAGCAGCGAGGCTGGCCCGCTCGGCACCGTCGCGCCCGCCAACGACGGCACCGCCAGGCTGACCTGGGCCGCCGAAAACCGCCCCGCCGGCGCCCAGACCATCACGGCCGACGTCGTGGACAGCTGTGGCCTGCAGGAGTTCGACAGCGCAGAGGTCTGCCAGCAGCACGGCTACGACAGCGACGAGCTGGACATCGCCAGCTGGCACTTCGAGGGCGACGCCAGCTGGGACAGCGCCAACTCGCGGGTCGAGCTCACGCCAGCCATCACCTCGGCCATGGACAGCGCGTTCCAGACCTCGACCACCGCGGACGGCTCTGCGATCAACATCCGGTTCGACTTCTACATCGGCGGCGGCTCCGGGGCGGACGGCCTGGCGATGACGGTGCTCGACACGAACCGCATGACCTCCTACCTCGGCGACGACGGCGGCTGCCTCGGCTACGGCGGCCACAGCGACTGCGGCAGCGACTACCCGGGCCTGCCGGGCTGGAGCGTCGAGATCGACACCTACTACAACGGCCACGACCCGACCCCCGACGACCACGTGGCCGTCAGCATCGACGGCGCGGTCGGCTCGCCCATCGCATGGTCGGCCCTGCCCGAGATGGAGGACACCGGCTGGCACACCTTCGAGGCTCAGCTGGACAGCGGGCGCCTGACCGTGGCCATCGACGGCGTCACCTATGTCGACCTGTCGGTGTCCATCGCGGCATTCCCGGCCTACGTCGGCTTCACCGCAGGAACGGGCTCGCTGACCAACCAGCACCTCATCCGATCGCTCAACGTCACCGAGTACGCCTGCGAGGAATAGGGCCGTCCAAGCTCGGTTTTGCTGTGACCTGGCCGGGCTTCCGGATATCCTCGGGCATGACCGGCCGCTTCCCCCTCGCACCGATGTCGCCGCTGATGCGCGCGCTCACCCTGGTCGTGCTGGCGCTGCCGGTGCTGTTCATCGCGCTCTCGCTGGGCCACTCCGGGGCCCGCCTCGTGCTCGCGCCCACGTCCGCGCTGCTGGCGCTGCTCTACCTC
Source organism: uncultured Pseudomonadota bacterium (assembly GCA_937915955.1). Taxonomy (GTDB): domain Bacteria; phylum Myxococcota_A; class UBA796; order UBA796; family CAJQPC01; genus JAAESX01. Next base: position 2,977 of record CALGIB010000323.1, on the reverse strand, counting down.
GGGGTCTTCACCTGGAGTCGACCCGGGTCCTACCGCATCGATCGGGACCGACTGGTGCTGGAGTTCCCGCTCCGCAAGCTCGAGATCCCGCGCAGCCAGATCCTGGACGCGGTGGTCATGGACAAGCCCGAGCTCAAGCGCGCCATGGGCTTCGCCGTGCGGGTCGGCTCCGGCGGTCTGTTCGGCGTGTTCGGCTGGCTCTGGAGCCGCAAGCGGGGATGGGTCGAGATCCACAGCAGCCGCGAGGACCGCATGGTCTGGATCGAGCGCAAGGACCGGCTACCCCTGCTCATCAGCCCCGAGGACGCGCCCGGCTTCGTCCGAGCGCTGATCGTCGACTGAGCGTCCCACCCGACGCCACCACAGGCCTGCGCCCGCGAGCAGCAGCGGCACCGACACAGGGACCGTCGCCTCGCTGCCGATGAGCCCCAGCTCCCAGTGCCAGGTCGTGAACGGGAACAGCAGCGGGTAGCCCGTGCCCGTGTGGCGCTGGAGCAGGTCCAGGGCCAGGTGCAGGAAGCAGCCGCCGAGCAAGTTCAGGAAGACCGATCGTCGAAGGTCCCGGCGGAAGGGCAGCGCCAGGAGCCCGCAGAGGGCCAGGATGCCCAGCGGGAGGTGCAGCACGCCGAAGCCGAAGATCAGGTCCTCCGGGACCGGCGCGCCCTGGTGGACCAGCAGGGTCAGGCCCATGCCGATGGCTCGCCCGCCCAGGTCCGGCAGCACGTTCCCCAGCACGAAGCTGGCCGTGTGCGGCTTGCGGGTAAGCCCCTTCACCAGAAAGGCCAGGCCGATGTGGGTGACGAGATCCGCCATCAGGCGCGCTCCTCGAGGCCCTGCGGGCCGCGCCGGAAGCCGACCAGCAGCACCAGCACCGACAGGCCCAGCCCCGCGAAGCCCAGCGCCTCCTTGGCCTCGCGCCAGGGGTGGTGCTCCAGCCACTCCTCGACCAACACCCCCTGCTCGGGGTCGAAGCGCGCGATGACGGAGATGGTCTCGCCCGGCCTCAGCTCGGAGGAGTCGCCGTAGATCAGGTGGTCCAGCGTGGCCTTGCGGGCGACGTAGGCGTCCTCGCGCAGCTCGACGACCTCGACCAGGGCCAAGAAGACCTTGCGGTCCGCGCAGCCTCGCGCGGCCTCCTTGCAGTCCTCGATCCAGCTCGTCCGCTGGTGGATGGTCTCCGCGTAGTCCTGGCCCATGAACACCAGCCAGCCCGACAGGACCAGGGCCAGGGGCCAGCGCAACAGCTCGCGGTCGATGCTCACGCCGCAGGACCTAACGCCGCCTGCCCCGACGGGTGTGCAGGCCAGCAGGCAGAGTCCTGCAAGCCTCCCTCGGCGGGTCGAGTGATCCGGGGCCGCTCGCAACTCGAAGTCCGGTCAGGCTCTACTATGGGGCCGCCCTGAAGGAGAGAGGCCCTTGCCCGAGGTCGTCGTCAGCGAGAGCTTCGTCTGCCGGAGCAGCCGCGAGCAGCTCTGGCCCTGCGTCACCGACACCGACCGCCTCAACCGGCTCTCGGGCATGAGCGCGATCGAGCTCTCCCCTATCGAGGACGGCGGCGCCGCCCGCTACCTGGTCCGCACGAGCCTGGACGGCTTCCCGGTGCGCTACCTGGAGTTCCCCTACCAGTGGCAGACGCCCAGCTGGTACGCGGTGCGACGCGAGATGGAGACCGGCCCCACCGCCTGGCTGACCATGCGCTTCTCCATGGACGCTCAGCCCGAGGGCGGCACGCTGTTCACCCTGGAGCTCCGGCTGTTCCCCAAGTTCCTGCCGCTGGTGCCCGTCGCCAGGGTGCTGGGGCGCCGCCGCATGCGCATCATGTCCGAGGCCATCCTGCAGCTCGACGCCCAGCTGCAGGAGCCCCGGGTCCAGCGCCCGGCCTCTCGGGTCAGCCTGGATACGGCACAGCTCCGGGCCGTGATCCGCAACCTCGAGGGCGTGCCTCCTCAGCGTCAGGCCGCCGTCGAGGCGCTGGTCGAGCTGGTGCGAACAGGGGACGACCATGAGCTGCTTCGGCTGCGCCCCTTCGAGCTCGCAGAGCGCTGGTCGATGGACCGCGAGGTGGTGCTCGAGGCCCACCTGGACGCGGTCGAGGCCGGCCTGCTGGTGCTCAGCTGGGACCTGATCTGCCCCTCCTGCCAGACGGCGACGAGCCGCGTGGAGCACCTCTGGGAGCTCGAGGAGGAGGGCCACTGCCAGCTCTGCGAGATCGGCTTCGAGCTGCCCCTGGACCAGTCCGTAGAGGCCACCTTCCGCCCGGCCGAGGCGCTGCGCCCGATCGAGGAGGTGCAGTTCTGCTCGGGCGGACCGGCCCTGACGCCGCACGTCTTCTCGCAGCACGTCCTCCCCGCGGGGGGCGAGGTCCGGCTCGAGGCTCCGGACCACCCGGCCAGCCTGAGGCTGTTCGTGCGAGGGGGCCTGACCGAGCCCGTCGACGTGCGCGAGGACGGCGAGGACGAGGTGGTCGTGGTGATCGGCCGCACGCTGCCCGCGGAGGCCATCCCGGTGAGGCCCGGCGGCCGCCTGCTGGTGCGCAGCCAGCTGGCCGACGACCGGCACATCAAGCTCGAGCACGTCGGCTGGAAGAGCCAGGCCGCGACCGCCGCGCACCTGGCCACCAACAGCCTGTTCCGGCGGCGCTTCTCGGGCGAGGTCCTGGCGCCGGGTCGGACTCTTCAGGTCCGTCGAATCAGCCTGCTCTTCTCGGACCTGACGGGCAGCACGGCGCTCTACGCGCGCGAGGGCGACGCCTCCGCCTACCGTCTGGTGCAGGACCACTTCGACCTGCTGTTCGGGGTGGTCGCTGAGCACCGGGGCGCGGTGGTGAAGACCATCGGGGACGCCGTGATGGCCGCCTTCGAGGACGAAGACGACGCGCTGGCGTGCGGCCTGGCGATGATGCTGCGCTGGCCGCAGTTCCAGGCCCCTCGGCCCGTCGCCCACGACGTCTGGCTCAAGCTCGGCATGTACACCGGGC
>CALGIB010000322.1 GCA_937915955.1 uncultured Pseudomonadota bacterium | reverse complement strand
CGGACCTGGTTGATGAACAGCATGACGGTGTCGGACTTGTGGATGGTGCCGGTCAGCTTGCGCAGGGCCTGGGACATCAGGCGGGCCTGGAGGCCGGGCAACGAGTCGCCCATGTCGCCCTCGAGCTCGGCCTTAGGGACCAACGCCGCGACCGAGTCGATGACCACGATGGCGAGAGCTCCGGAGCGGACCAGCGTCTCCGCGATCTCGAGCGCCTGCTCGCCGTGGTCGGGCTGGGAGATGAGCAGCTCGTCCACGTTGACCCCGAGGGCGCGGGCATAGCTGGTGTCCAGCGCGTGCTCGGCGTCGATGAAGGCCGCGACGCCGCCGGCCTTCTGGGCCTCGGCGATCATGTGCAGCGCCAGGGTGGTCTTTCCCGAGGCCTCGGGGCCGTAGATCTCGATCACGCGGCCGCGGGGGATGCCTCCGACGCCCAGGGCGATGTCGAGACCCAGCGAGCCCGTGGAGAGCACCTGGATGCGCTGGGTGTGGTTCTCGTCGCCGAGGCGCATGATGGCGCCCTTGCCGAACTGACGCTCGATGCTGGAGATGGCGGCGTCGATGGCCTTGGCGCGGTTCTTGTCGAGGGGCATGGCGGGGACTCCTGAGGAAGGTGGGCGGCCGTTCTGATGAAGAGAGAGTAACGGGGCATGCGGACAAAAAATGTCCGCCCGATCAAAGGGGAGGAAGAAGTCCCTGGAGATGCCGACGAAGCATGTCCAGCGCGGCGCCCGCCGCCAGGGCCGTGATGCGGTCCCGGTCTCCGACGAGCTTGAGGTGCAAGTGGTGCGTGCCAACGGGGGTGGCCAGCGCCACGTGGACGGTCCCGACGGGCTTGTCCGGGCTGCCGCCGCTGGGTCCGGCGATGCCCGTAGTGGCCAGACCGAAGGTGGCCCCGGCGCGCCGACGGATGCCTTCGGCCAGTTGGCGGGCGACCGGCTCGGACACCGCGCCGTGCTGTGCCAGGGCCTGGGGATTGACGCTACAGGTGCGCACCTTGGCGGCGTTGGCGTAGACACAGGCGCCCTCGAGGACGTAGCGACTGGCCCCTGGCACCGAGGTCAACCGCGCCGAGATGCGACCGCCGGTGCAGGACTCCGCGGTGGCGATGCTGGCGCCGGCTTCAACGAGGAGGTCGCCGATGACCTGCTCGAGGGAGCCGGTGTTCACCCCGTAGACCGCGCTGCCGATGGTGCTGCGGACCTGCTCGACGAGCTGCGCCTCACGCTCGGGCGTCATCGAGGGGGCCAGCCGCAGCTTGACCTGGTTCTCGGGCAGCATCGTCCGGAAGCCCAGCGTCACGTCGGGCAGCGCCTCGAAGGGCTGCAGGAGCGTGGCCAGCCGAGATTCGTGGATGCCCATGCAGCGGAACACCACCAGGCGCTCGGGGCTGAGCTGGAAGCGCTGCAGCAGGTCACTCTGGATGCGGTGCGTCCAGAACGAGCGCATCTCCCGCGGGACCCCAGGCACGAAGAACGCCACGGCGCCGCGATGGGAGAGGCGAAATCCGGGCGCCGTGCCCCAGTCGTTGCGCAGCGCGGTCGAGCCAGCGGGCAGCCAGGCCTGCTTCTCGTTGCTGGCGGCCATCGGCCGTGCGAAGCGGCGGTAGAGACCCCGGATGTGCTCGAGCTCGTCGGGGAAGAGCTGGAGCTGAACGCCCAGGACCGAGGCCGCGGCCGCGCTGGTCAGGTCATCCTGGGTCGGGCCCAGCCCCCCCGAGCAGATCACGACGTCCGCCTGCTCACATGCCTGGTCGATGGCGCGGGCGATGTCCGGCTCGCGGTCGCCGACGGTGACCATGGCCAGCATCTCGAAGCCGAGGTCCGTCAGGCGCTCAGCCAGCCACGCTGCGTTCGTGTCCAGAGTCTGGCCCGTGAGGACCTCGTCCCCCTGTGAGAGCAGCACGGCGGTGTGTCGGTTACCCACGGGTTCAACCTCGGCTCACTGAACAGCCGTACAGTAACATGAGGTCTGTGCCATGCAAGGTCGAGCGATTGGGCTGGACGTCGGGACCAAGACCATCGGCATCGCGCTG
>CALGIB010000321.1 GCA_937915955.1 uncultured Pseudomonadota bacterium | reverse complement strand
GGCCGGCGATGGTGAAGTGGCGCGAGGATCGGCATGAACGCTCTCCCCCGGGTCGTCCTGGTCGCGGCGGTCGCCCGCAACCATGTGATCGCCCGCGCCGGCGAGGCGCGCAGCTTCGAGATGCGACGCGCCCCCGTGTCGATGAAGACCGTCGAGGGCTACGCCCGGGGGCCCGACAACGCGTGGTCGGTCTGGCTGCAGCCCGGCGTGGCCTACGCGCACATCACGGACTTCCGCGCCTCCACCGAGCCGGATCTGGACGCGCTGTTCGAGCCCTGGCTCGACGAGATCCAGGTGGTCGTGCTGGACCTGCGCGGCAACCCCGGGGGCAACGTCAACGCGGCGGTGCAGGTGGCCGATCGCTTCGTGGCTGAGGGGCTGCTTGCCGGCATCGACGGCCGCGTGCTGCCCGACACCGGCCCCGAGATCGACCCGGAGACCGGCGCGCGGCTGGCGGACTGGAACGAGGCGCTGCCGGGTCACGCCCTGGAGGGGGTGCCCGTCGTCGTGCTGGTGGACGGGGACACCGCGTCCTCGGCCGAGGTGCTGGCGGGGGCGCTCCAGGAGCGGGCCGAGGCCTTCGTGATTGGCAGCCCGACCTGGGGCAAGGGCTACGCGCAGGCGCTCCGCGGGGGCGAGGCGGACTGGGCGCTTCAGCTGACCAACCTGGTCTGGACCCTCCCCAGCGGCCGGCGCCTGGATCGGGAGGGCGGCATCCAGCCTGCGCTGGTCCTGGCCGCGACCAGCCCCGGAGAGCGCTTCCGGCTGGCCGAGCTCTACGAGGGGCGCGCGGCGCTGAGGGTCCACGACGACGGCTCCCCGATGAGCCCGGTGGGCCCGAGGGCCAGGGATGGGCTGCCGGAGCTGAGCGGCGATCCGGCGCTGGTGGCCGCGCGGCTGGTGGCCAGGAGCCTGCTGGTCCCGGCGGAGCAATAGCGCAGGACCTGCACGAACCCTGCACGGCGAGCTGGTGTCCTTGTCCGGGCAGGGAGTCGGCATGAAGCGTCGCTGGTCACTGGTCGTGTTGGGTCTGGGCATGTCGCTGGGAGGCCTGGCGCTGGCCGGCAGCGCAGCGCCCGACGGCTACGAGCGCGCCGAGTCCATCCTGGACGAGCAGGTCCAGGCCTGGGAGCAGGCCGCCGAGGTCCCCGATCAGCTGGCCGCGCTGCGCGCCATCAACGCCGAGTGGGACTTCATGGCCCGCACCTTCCTGGTGCTCTCGCTCGCCAACCGCGCGATCGAGGAGCCCGCGCTCGAGGAGCGCTACCTGGCGGTGATGGACACGATCCTCGAGGACACGCTGCGGAGCGAGCGGGAGCTGGGGCAGGAGCATTTCCTGATGCCCTACGGGCGCCGAGGAGGCTGGAAGCAGGGCGGCCGCAGCCTGTTCGTCGACGGCGAGATCGCCCTGATGCTGACCGCTCGCCGCGCGGTGAGCCCGGACCGCTGGGGTGAGCACGCGCGGATCCGGGTGGAGATCGTCAGCAGCGAGCTGGAGCAGGGGCTGTTCGAGTCCTACCCGGACGAGGGCTGGCTGTTCTGCCACAGCATGGCGTTGGCCGCGCTGCGCCTGCACGACCACGTAGAGGGCACGGACCACTCGGCGCTGGCTCGAAGCTGGGTAGGGCGGGCGGAGGTCGAGCTGGTCGACGAGCAGAGCGGCCTGCTGGTCTCGGCCTTCCGCGTGGACGGGCAGCACCTGGACGGGCCTGAGGGCAGCTCGATCTGGCTGTCGGCCACGAACCTCTGGTTGGTCGATCCCGAGCTGGCCGAGGGGCAGTACGGGCTGGCGAAGAAGGAGCTCGGCCGCAGCGTGCTGGGCTTGGGCTACGCCCGGGAGTGGCCGACCAGCTGGGAGGGCGCGACGGACGTCGACAGCGGCCCCATCGTGCCGGGCATCGGGGCGAGCGCGAGCAGCTCGGGCTTCGCGCTGCTGGCTAGCCGGGCCTTCGGGGACCAGCGCTGGCATCGGCAGCTGGTGCGGGCGCTGGACGCGGCGGACGCGATCATGGCGCAGGACCCGGAGCTGGCGGCGATGGCGGACAACGCCGTGGGGGACGCCGTGATCCTGTACGCGTTCAGCTTCGGGCCGCTCTGGGAAGAGGTCGGGCCCTACTCTTAGCGCCGCTCGGCGTGGCTCGCTGGATCGAGCCCCAGGCGGGCGACCAAGCTGCCCGGGTGCCGTCCATCCGCTGCACCCGCCACCCTGCGCGAGGACGACGGTCGCCTCCGCAAGCGCGTCAACGTCTTCGTCGACGGCGAGCTGGTCCACGACCGGCTGGGCTTGTCGGACCCTCTGGCCGAGGACAGCGAGCTCTTCGTCGTCCAGGCCCTCACCGCCGCCGCCTGGACGGGGACCGGGAGGGGCGCACCGCGCCGCCTACCCCGAGGAGACCGGCGAGAGCCTGGAGTACACCCGGTCCATCGCCGACGGCCTGGTCCGCGGTCGCCTCTGGCTCGGCACCAACCCGGGCGGCCTGTTCCGCAGCGACGACGGCGGGGCGACCCTGGACGCCTGACCGCTCACTCGAGGCGGGTGTAGCACTCGCTGCCGCTGTCGAACTGGTTGGCCCAGGTCGTACACAGGAGGCCGCCCTCGAGGCTCGTGGTCTCGACCGTGACCTCGTACTGGGTCGAGGGCACGACGTAGACCCAGGTCACCTGGCCGGCCTCGTAGTCGCTGGAGACGACCTCGAAGACCTCCTCGTCGTAGTCCACCATGCGCGTCACGACGGGCTGGCGGCCTCGCAGCTCGATCACGGCGATGCCGCCGCCCTCGTCTTGCCAGGTGCCCTCGAAGCCGGCGGCCTGGAGCCCGCCGGCCCGGTCGCCACAGGCCATCGCGCTCAGTAGAAACAGCATGCTCGCCTCCCTCGCTTCAGCGGTCCGTAGCCCGGCGCTATCGCCGCGTGTAGCACTCGGTGCCGGAGTCGTTGGCGTTGGACCAGGTGGTGCAGAGCTGGTCGCCTTCGATCGAGGTCGCGGCGATGACCACGTAGGTCTCGCTCGAGGGCACGTTGTAGGACCAGACCAGCGCGCCGCCCTGCCACACCGTCGACTCCATGACGAAGACCTCGCCGTCGTAGTCGACGATCGAGGTGATGACGGGCTCCCGCTCCTGAACCTCGATCGTGGTGACGGCGCCGCCCTCGTCGAGCCACTCGCCGACGTACTTCGAGGCCTCGAGCTCGAGGCGGCTCGGCCCGCAGGCCAGCGCGCCCAGCAGGACCAGCATCAGCGCCTCCTTCGCAGCAGCGCGACGAGGCCCAGCAGGCCGACCAGGGCCAGGCCGCCCGGAGCGGGGACCGAGCCGCAGCCGCAGCCGCCGCCGCCGGTGAGCACTCCGCCGTCCGCGCCGGTGTCGTC
>CALGIB010000320.1 GCA_937915955.1 uncultured Pseudomonadota bacterium | reverse complement strand
CCCTCGACGCGCTTCCGGTTCCGCTCCTCGACCAACGCCGAGGACGTCAGCGGCTTCAACGGCGCGGGGCTGTACGACAGCAAGACGGGCGATCCCGCCGACGACAACGAGCCGATCGAGGACGCCGTCCGCGACGTCTGGGCCAGCACCTGGAGCTACCGCGCCTACGACGAGCGCAGCTACTACAGCATCGAGCACCGGGACATCGGCATGGCGCTGCTCTGCCACCGCGGCTTCCCCGAGGAGGACGCCATCGGCGTGGCGGTGACCGCGAACATCTACGATCTCGCGGGCTTGGAGCCGGCCTTCTACGTCAACGTGCAGGTCGAGGAGGGCAGCGTCGTGTTCCCCGAGGACGGGGTCACGACCGACGTCTACCTGCACTACTTCCAGCAGGCCGGCTCACCGGTGGTCTACCTGGCGCACAGCAACCTGGTGCCCGAGGGCGAGACGGTGCTGGACCACGGCCAGACCTATGAGCTAGGCAAGGCGCTCAACGCCATCCACAACCACTTCTACGCGGCCTACGGCGACCAGGGCTTCTACGCGATGGACGTGGAGTTCAAGTTCGACACCCCCGAGGGGGCGACCGAGCCCCAGCTGTTCGTCAAGCAGGCGCGTCCGTACCCGGGCTGGAACGCGGACTGATCGAGGGGGCCGCTCAGGCCTTCGGACCCCGCCTCTTCTCCCACCAGTGGGCCACGGGCGGGGTGACCACCAGCGCCAGCGCGATGCGGATGGGCTTGGTGAGGTAGGTCGCCCCGTAGGCCACCGCGGCCGTCCCGGTCGCCTCGGCCACCCGGGTCGGGTCCAGGCCCAGGCGCGTAGCGATCCCGGCCAGATCGACGCCGAAGCTGATGGCCGCGTAGAAGCTCGCCATCGTCGCGCCGAACATGCTGAACCAGACGACGACGGCCACGGGACCGTAGCGGTCGAACAGGGCCAGCAGCCTGGCCTTCAGCGCTCGCCACTTCAGCAGCATGTCTTCAGCCTACGCGCGGATTGCCCGAGCGTCCATCGCCCGCGCGCCACGGGCCTAACCGATGTCGGACTGCCGGGTGAGGCCGCCCACGATCGGCAGCCGATACCCGGCCTTGTAGCCGTCCTCGCTGTAGGCGAAGGGGAAGGGCGGCTCGGCCCTCAGCCCGTGCCCGGTCCGGTCCATCCAGGAGCCCAGGCCCTGGCTCGAGCTGTGGACCAGCGCGAAGGTCTCTGGGTCGCGGCTCAGCTCCGCGTCACGGAGCTCCTTGAGCCGGATCTCGATGGCCAGGACCGCCGAGCCCGTGAAGTCCAGGGTCCGCCTCACGCCCTCGGGGTCCTGAGCCCAGGGGCCCAGGTTGGCCATGAAGACGGCCCGCTCCAGGGTCAGCTGACGCGAGAGCAGGACGAACAGGTACTCGGCCACCTCGACCGCGCTCTTGCGGCCGTACAGGCTGCCCTTGCCTGCGCCGGGGCGGTAGCCGGCCACACACTCACAGTGGCTCGCGACCACGCTGAGCAGGCGGCAGCGCCAGTGCCTGGGTCCGCCCAGCAGCAGCTTTACGCGCACGAAGGGGTCGGCCTCCTCACGCTCCTCGGGGGCCAGCTGAGCCAGCTCGACGCAGCGCTCGCGCATCAGGTCGCGCGCGATCCGGGCGGCGGTGTCGCCCTCGGGGGTGCCCTGTTGGTCGACGGCCAGGGCGAAGAGCTTGCGGATTCGAGCCAGGGGCATCTCACCTCCTGGGTCTGCAGACGTCGGCGGTCAGGGCGCGGTTCGTCAGGGCCTTGTCAGGCTCCTCGACGCGAGGCGCTCAGAGGGTCTTCTTGACGCCGCCGTCGTGCTCGACCGTCTCGGTCTCCACGGCGTGCTCCTCGGCCCGCTCGTCCTCGGAGCCCGAGGAGGGCAGGGGACCCATCAAGCCCGAGGCCGCCGCCACCTTCTCGGCGTACTCCTCGTCGCTGAGCAGCCCGCTCTCGTGCAGCTTCTTGAGCTTGTCCAGCGCGTCGCTCGCCTTGCGCCGCGCACGGCTGGGCGGGACCTGGCCCTTCTCCAGCGCCTTGTTCGCCCGACGCCGCTCGATCTCGCTGTCGAGGTCGTCGATGTGCCGCTCCCTGGACGCCGGCCCGTCGCTCTTGATGATGCCGAGCTTGCCCTTGCCCAGGTTTCCGATGCGGTCGAAGATGCCCATGCCTCAGTCTACCCTCACCAGGTGGCGCTGAGGACCCATACGCTGCCTGACCCGGAACCATTCTCCGAGGCCGCTGGGCTGCTGATGAGGAGCTCGGCGCTGCCGTCGCCGTCCAGGTCGCCGGCGATGACGACGTCGCTGCCCGCCTGCTCGGCCACGTTGCCCTCGAAGCGAGCGTCCGCCAGCCGCAGGGAGTGCACCCCCTCGGTG
>CALGIB010000319.1 GCA_937915955.1 uncultured Pseudomonadota bacterium | reverse complement strand
GACGGGCCGCCCGCGTTTCCTCTGGACGGGGCACGCCAGCGGCACCGGGACCGAGCTACCGGTCATCGCGGACGTCGATGGGGACGGCTCGGCCGAGATCGTGCTGGGCCACACAGGCTACCGGGACGAGGGAGCTGTGGGCTGCTCGGTGATTGGCAGCGCCAGCAGCGGTTGGATGCCGGCTCGCCCGGTCTGGAACCAGCACGCCTTCTCGATGAGCCACATCGAGGACGACCTCAGCGTGCCGGCGGACACCTCGCCGAACTGGCCCGAGCTGAACACCTTCCGCTCGGCTGACACCCTGGCCAGCAGCGGTCTCTACGACCGGAACGCCCGCCCGGCCCTGGCCGGGGTCTGCAACCTGGACTGCGACCAGGGCCGACAGCGGGTGGTGGTCCGCGTCGAGAACCCGGGGCTCGAGGACCTGCCTGCGGGCGTCGAGGTCGAGCTGCGCACGGACATCCTGGGTGAGGAGATCGCCATCGCCAGGCAGGTCGTGGAGTCCGCCATCCCCAGCGGGACCAGCAGCGAGGGCCTGGTCTTCGACGTGGACCTGGGCCTGATCCCCGAGCGCAGCCTGGTGGTCGTGGTCGACCCCAGCGACCTGCTGACCGAGTGCGACGAGGACGACAACCGGCTCGAGGTGCTGGCCAGCCTCTGTCCCTGACGTCCGGAGGAGGCCCACAGGCCGCTCGTCACCCTTCAGGTCGGTCTGCGGCGCGGCTCCCGCTGCAGCACCACGAGCTGCAGGCCCGGTCCGAGCGCGTCGTCCGAGCGCTCCAGCAGCTGATGGCGTTTCACGGTCAGCCCGGGTGCGGACAGCGACTCGAGCGCGAAGCCCAGGTGCTTGTGGCCCATCGTGCGGCGGAACCCGGTCCGGTCGTGCTCGACCATCTCGAGGATCACGACACGTCCCCCTGGCTTCAGGACCCGCGCGAGCTCCGCGAAGACCGGAGGCAGCTCGGCGACGTGGTGCAGCACCAGCACCAGCAGGGCCAGGTCGAGCTCAGCGTCCTCGATCGGCAGGTCGTGGAGCTCGCCGACGCGCAGATCGAAGTCGCCCCGCTGTCGGGCCTCACGCAGCATCGCGGGCTCGCGGTCCACGCCGATCAGCCGGCCGCTGACCGGCGCCAGTCGAGCGAGCATCTCGCCGGTCCCGCAGCCGAGATCGGCGATCACCAGCCCCCCGGGGAGCAGCGACAGGAGCGTCGGGACGAGGAAGTCACGCCCGAACAGGTCCTCCCGCAGGGCGTCCCAGCGCGAGGCGTGGCGGCCGAAGAAGTCCTCGCTGTCCTCTCGGCGGAGCGCCAGGACCGTCTGCATGCGGGCGATGTCCGCCGCGCGGATCTCCTCGACCTCGGGTCGCACCGAGGCCCACAGCGAGGACGTCGAGGCGTCCCATTGGGTCACCCTGAACAGGCTGCTGGTGCCGGCGGAGCGCTTCTGGACCAGGCCCCGCCCGTGCAGCACCTTCAGGTGCCGGGAGATCGTCGACTGAGGCAGCGACAGGCTCTCCTGGAGCTCCTTGACGCCCAGCTCCTCGACCTCGAGGAGTCCCAGCAGGCGCACCCTCACGGGCTCTGAGAGGGCACTCAGGACGTCGAAGACCTTCACCTGTGTCTTCTAGCCCCTTGCAATCCATCCGTCCATCCGGCTAAACGGATGGAGCAGCGAAGTCGCGAGCGAGTCGCGACGCATCGAACCCCTCTGGCCTCGGAGCCCGTCATGACGCACAACCCCCCCGGCACCTTCATGGACACCCTCCTCCCGCTCTTCGCGGGCTACGACCACAAGGTCGCGGACCTGTCGGCGGACACCGTGCGCTTCGGCCGCAAGGAGCTCGAGCTCGCGCTGGTCGAGATGCCTGGCCTCGCCGCCCTTCGCGAGGAGTACGCCGGCCAGAAGCCGCTCGCCGGCGCCAAGATCATGGGCAGCCTGCACATGACCATCCAGACCGGTGTGCTGATCGAGACGCTCGTCGAGCTCGGCGCGGACGTCCGCTGGGTCAGCTGCAACATCTTCTCCACCCAGGACCACGCCGCCGCTGCGACCGTCGTCGGTCCGAACGGCACGGTCAGCGCACCCGCCGGCGTCCCGGTCTACGCCTGGAAGGGCGAGAGCCTGGCCGAGTACTGGTGGTGCACCCTGCAGGCGCTGCAGTGGCCCGACGGCAGCGGCCCGAACCTGATCCTCGACGACGGCGGCGACGCCACGATGCTCGTCCACCTGGGCAAGGAGTTCGAGGACAGCGGCACCATCCCCGCCGTCGAGAGCGCCGAGAGCGAGGAGTTCAAGTGCGTCCTCCAGGTCCTGCACGACGTGCGCGCGGCCAAGGGCGGCGCCTACTGGAACGCGATGGCCGCCCCCATCCGTGGCGTCTCCGAGGAGACCACCACCGGCGTCCACCGCCTGTACGAGCGCCGTGACGCCGGCACGCTCCTGTTCCCCGCCATCAACGTCAACGACTCGGTCACCAAGTCCAAGTTCGACAACGTCTACGGCTGCCGCCACTCGCTGGTCGACGCCATCATGCGCGCTACGGACGTGCTCATCGCGGGCAAGAAGGCCCTGGTCTGTGGCTACGGCGACGTCGGCAAGGGCTCGGTGCAGTCGCTCCGCGGCCAGTCCGCCAAGGTCTCCGTGACCGAGATCGACCCCATCTGCGCGCTCCAGGCCAGCATGATGGGCATCGAGGTCGTCACGGTGGACGACGTGGTCGCCACGACCGACATCTTCGTCACCGCGACCGGCAACAAGGACATCATCACGTCCGACCACATGAAGCGGATGAAGCACAACGCCATCGTCTGCAACATCGGTCACTTCGACAACGAGATCGACATGGCCGGCATGGAGGCCATGCGGGCCTCGGGCCAGGTCGAGAAGATCGAGATCAAGCCCCAGGTGCACGAGTGGCGCTTCCGCGACACGCACGGCGGCCAGGGCCACAGCGTCATCGTGCTGGCCGAGGGTCGCCTGGTGAACCTGGGCTGCGCGACGGGTCACCCCTCGCTGGTCATGAGCGCCTCGTTCACGAACCAGACGATGGCGCAGATCGAGCTGCACCTGAACGCTGAGAGCTACGGCAAGTCGGTGGTGACCCTGCCCAAGCACCTCGACGAGAAGGTCGCTCGCCTGCACCTGGCCAAGTTCGACGTGAAGCTGACGGAGCTCTCCCAGGAGCAGGCCGGCTACATCGGCGTGACCGTCGAGGGGCCCTACAAGCCCGGTCACTACCGCTACTGATCTCTCCAGGCCCAGAAGATGGAGGCGGTGGGGACGCTGGCGGGAGGGGTGGCGCACGACTTCAACAACCACCTCACCGTGATCCTGTCCTTCGCCGAGTTCGCGCGGACGTCGCTGGCTTGCGATGACCCCGCCCGAGAGGACCTGGACGAGGTGATCCTCGGGGCTCGACGGTCCTCCCGGCTCGTGCACCAGCTCCTGGCGTTCAGCCGCCGCCAGCTCGTCGAGCCGGTCGACGTCGACGTCAACGAGACGGTCGAGTCCGTGCGGAAGATGCTGGGGCGGCTGATCGGCGAGCACATCCGGCTGGAGACCCGGCTCCAGCCCCAGCTCCCCCACGCCTTCATCGATCCCGGGCAGCTCGAACAGGTCCTGATGAACCTGGCCGTCAACGCCCGCGACGCCATGCCCGAGGGGGGCTCGCTGACCGTCGCTACGTCCCTGGAGATCCTGGACGACAGCCCAGCTCGCTCGCTGGTCCCACCCCACATCCGCGTGCGGGTCTCGGACACCGGTCATGGGATGGACGCGGAGACCCAGCGCCGGGCCTTCGACCCCTTCTTCACCACCAAGGCTGTGGACCGGGGGACGGGGCTGGGGCTGGCCATCCTGCACGGCATCGTGAGCCAGGCCGGTGGCAGCGTGAGCGTAGAGAGCGAGGTCGGGGTCGGCACCACCTTCACGCTCTGCCTCCCTCTCGCGCAGGGCGAGGCCGTGGCGGCCTGCCGCCCCGAGCCGGCTACGCGTCGAGCCCGGCGCTGCGACGAGCGTGTGCTCGTGGTCGAGGACGACGGGCCGATTCGAGAGGTCGTCCGCCGCGCCCTGACCGACCTGGGGTACCGGGTTCAGGTCGCGAGCAGCCCCGGCGAGGCGCTGCTCCTCGTCGAGCGCGCTCAGGCACCGTTCGACCTGCTGCTGACCGATGTGGTGATGCCCCTGCTGAGCGGCGTCGAGCTGGCGGCACGCGTGGTCCACGCCCACCCGCGGCTCCGCGTGCTGTTCATGACCGGCTACAACGACGACACCCTGGCGGTCCAGACGTTGCCTCGCGCCGGGCAGATCCTGCGCAAGCCCTTCACCCCCGAGTCGCTCGGCAGGAGGGTCAGAGCGGTGCTCGATCAGCCGCTGGAGACGACCCCAGCCTGACGGTCGATGCTCAGAGGGCCTGCAGCCACCCGCGCTCGAAGTCCTCATCCAGGATCACGCCCCACTCCGAGGCGTGGTAGCCGACCCGCGGCACGGGCTCGACCACCGGCTCGAGCAGGGGCTGGCAGCCCGGCTCGACCACGAACCAGACGCGCAGCAGGTGCTCGGGCTCGGGCGTGACGCGCAGCGCGGGCAGGCCCTGAACCTGGGGCCTCACGGTGATCCAGCCGTGGCTCGGGAACCAGGGGTCCCAGAACTCACTGAAGTCCTCGATCTCGTCGGCGTTGAAGCCGTAGACAGCCATCGCGTCCTCGACGCCGGCCTGAGCGTGCTCGCCCGCGAAGCACCAGCCGGCTTCGTCCTGGAAGAGCGAGGCGGGCACGCGCATCTCGTAGAACAGGTAGTCGAAGGCGCCCTGCTGGGTGAACACCCGGCCCGACGGCGTGGCGACGGTCTGCCAGCCGCCGTGGGGGTAGTCGGGCTCGCTGACCGTGATGTTCCGGGGTGAGCCCACCTGCACGCGGACCGGCGAGGGACGCTCCGGGTAGAGGTAGACGTTGGGCGCGTCCACGTAGATGACGGGCTCCAGCTGCAGGTCGATCTCCAGGCAGGTGTCGGTGTCCGTGATCTCGAAGGGCGTGCAGCCGTAGCAGCTCTCCCAGCTGTGGGCGCCGTAGGCCCCGAGGGCGAGCTCGGCCTGGAAGCGGCGCTGCACGACGCTCGGCGAGGCCACCAGCTCGTCCCGCCAGTCGACGTACTCGTCATTGCCCGTGTCGTTCCAGGTGTCCCGGTCGTCGCAGGCCGCGGCGCCGCCCTTGATCGTCCAGATGTCCACGGTCTCGGGCTCG
>CALGIB010000318.1 GCA_937915955.1 uncultured Pseudomonadota bacterium | reverse complement strand
GACAGGGCAGGCCAGCCGTTCATCCCGGTGGCGGTCTTCGGTCACCCCTCGAGATTCTTCCGCAACGCCCAGCTTGCGGAGGGCTCCCTCGAGTCGTCCGTGATTCGGACCTGCGCCGTCACCGCAAGCCTGGACGGCGGCTTTCCGCTGCGAGTCCTCAAGGGCCTGCGCGCCGGCACTAGCTCCGACGTCAACAGCGAGGGGATCGGGCTCAACGCTGGCGACCTACTCGTGGTCGAAGACTCCGACGAGACACGCCCCGGGAGCTTCCACGAGTTCGGGCCTGGCTGCGACCCTGGTCAGATGTGGCAGGAAGCACGGGCGATGGAGGCAGACCTCCTCTCCGCCCTCGGCTACCCGGTTGACTACACCAAGACCGGCGGCGAGCCACTCTCCCACGAGGTCGAGGCCAGGGCGCGGGCTATCCGTCGCTGGTACGGCATCTGCCGCGCTGGAACCGCCCAACTCCTCGAGCGCATCGCGGCCGTCACCAACAACGCGCTGGATACGAACTACGCGGAAGAGGGCTACTCGATCCGGTTCCTGGAAGAGGTTGACGCCGCCATCGGTGCGTCGAAGCCAGAGCCGACCGTTGACCCATCCGACGAACCAGAACAGGACGACGAACCCGCAGAGGGCGAGGAGTAGCACATGGCCAAGACCGTCGAAGAGCTGGAGCAGGAACTGGAGGCGCTTCGGGCGCAGATCAAGCGAGCATCAGCCAGCGCAGACGACGACGACCCAGGCCCGTCCGGGCGCATCCCCGCGGCTCGGTTCGCGACCCACCGCCAGCAACTCCGCGAGCTGGCCGAGAGGGTGGACGGCATTCAGCAGCAGCTCGGCAAGACGGTATCCGAGGTCAAAGGCAGCTACGACCGCGAGCTCAAGAAGGCCCGCGACGAGCAGGCCGCAGCCATCGAGGCCGAGTCCCGCCGCGCAGGCGTGGACCTCGAACTATCCGACCTCGGCATCAAGGACCCCACGATCCGGAAGCTGGTACGCGAGCACTACCAGACCATCGACGAGAAGGCACGCCCTGAGACTCCGCGAGCGTTCATCGAGGCCCGCCGAGCGGCGGCGGAGAAGGCCAAGGCCGACAAGAGCGCGGCCCCAGATCCGATCGCGTGGCTTGACGCCTACGAGGCTCACGTCGCCAGGGCTCGTCAGCAGCCAGCCACTCGCCGAGGAGCCCCGCCCAACATCGACGACGGCGCTGGACCCCGTGGCAGCGAGGGCTTCTCCGTGTCCGACCTCGACAGCATGAGCCCGGACGCCCTGGCCAAGCTCGCAGGTATTCCTGTTCCTACCAGTTAGGCTTGACACGCTCGACGGGTCGTGTAAACCTACCAGTACCAGCATCAACCCCGCTCGACCACGACACGGCGCCACACCAAAGATGCATAGGTGAGGCACCATGGCACTCGGAATCGGCGGCGCCGTAGACGCGACCGCGACCAAGCTCCTCTTCCAGCGCGTCAACGCTCGTCAGACCGATCGCGAAGTCGCGATGCACCCGGTCATCCAGGGTATCCTTCGGGAGACCCAGGCGTACCAGGACCTGACCAAGGGCGCGAACGCCACCGCGATCCAGTATGCCGACATCGACCTGGCCAGCGCCACCGCCGCGGCCACGGCCGAGGGCGGGCTCCCGGCTGGCACCACCTACGCCCCGACCACGGGCACCTTCGCCCCCGCCCGCCAGGCCGCCTACTGGCTGACCAGCGACGAGGAGAGCGCCAACACCCCCGCGCTCGACGTCCTGGCCCAGGTCGCCGGCCTCCGCTACGAGGGCGTGTCCCGCCTCTCCCCTGGCAACATCGCCGCCATCGCGCAGATCGTGGCCATGGGCAACGCCGTGCAGAACAACTGGCTGATGGACCAGCTCAAGGCCATCCTCCCCAGCTTCGGCACCTCGGTCGGCACCCCAGGCAGCCACATCACCTGGGCGCAGTACAAGAGCGGCATCAAGGCCCGGCGCGACGCCGGTGTTCGTGGTGGCGGCCTGACCCTCATCCACCGCAACAGCTGGGATGCAGTCGAGACGGAGATCATCAGCGCGGGCGGCGTCGGCGCCAACAGCCGCGTAGCCCTGGGCGTGGTGGACCGGCAGCGCGAGGACACCCTGTACATGGATATGTACAGCGCCACCGACGTCGCCGTCGTGACCGGCCTCTCCACCGCTGGTGCCGACACCATCGGCGGCACCATCTACCCGGGCGCCCTGCACCTCGACATCCACGTCAAGGAGCCGGTCGGTTCGCGCAAGGTGGTCATCCAGACCCCGTTCTTCGCCATCTACGAGATCGGCTATGCCGGTGGCTCGCAGGCCGGCTTCGAACTGGTCTTCCACGCCGCCACCGAGATCGTTCGCGACGCCTGCGCGTTCAAGATCACCAGCAAGACCGCCGTCTAAGGGGGTCCCGATGCTTCCCACCGCAGGATCTTCCCCGACCCTCGGCAGCACCAGCGACCAGATCGAGCGCCTTCCCGACAGCACGTCGGGAGGGAGCCCGAAGGACTTTTTCCTCTACACGTTCTCGGCGAAAGACCTGGGCGTGGACGAGGAGGGGTATCTGGTCGCCTTCCCCTGCGTTCTCTTCGAACGCCCCGGGCTGAACGGTGTCACCGAGCGCAGGGGCAAGGTCAGCAGCGAGGGAGCCATCCTCAAGCACGTCAAGGCATCCCGTGTCGTGCTTCCGGATGACTTCCCATGCACGGTGCAGGGGAAGCCTCGGCCCACCATGGACCGCGACGCACGAGGGGTCACGCGGCCCGTCTGTACCTACCGCGCGACCCACTACCCGACCGTGGGCAAGCCCCAGTACCACGACGCCTGGAACCGCTACGTCACCGACGAGTACGGCGACTGGTATCTGGACGTGGACGCCGAGGGCTACAAGCAGTTCCTGCGGGACGTGGCCGCATGGCTCAAACCGCAGCCCCACCACCTCCGCCGCGTATCCGAGCGCCTCCACCTCGAGGGGCGCAGCATCAAGATCGCCGACATCAAGATCGCCGGACAAGAGCCGGCCAAGCCCGCCCGCAAGCCCAAGGAGGGCTAGACCATGGCCTGGAACTTCAAGCGCTACATCGCCGATCCCCGGTTCGACGCTCTGCACCCCTCGATCATGTGGGGCGACGGCGGAACCCCCAACGGCGTGCAGCTCGCCCCAAAGGGCACGCTGGCCTACGAGTTCACCGGCGGCGTCTGGTACTACAACACCGATGGCGTCACCGCCTGGGCCGCCCTCGGCGCCGGCTCCACCGTGATCGCTGATACTCACGGCTACTACGCCGTGGACACCATCAGCGGCGCCACTGACGAGCTCGCGCTCCAGGTCGGCGGGCTCACCTCGAGCACCTTCACCTTCTCCGACGCCAACGTCTGCACCACCGACGCTGCCGTCTACGCCAACCTGGAAGCCCTCGACCTGTTCTGCGGCGACCTGGCCAGCATCGCCAACGGCGAAGGCGCGAGCCTGATTGGGATCGAGGACGTCGGCACGTTCTACGCTGGCGGCACGGTCGAGGCGGCCCTCCAGGAGATCCCGACCAGCGCAAGCGGCTGGGGCATCACCGATGGCGGGACCTACTACACCACCGACACGATCAACGGCGCTTTCGATGCGCTGGCCCTCCAGGTC
>CALGIB010000317.1 GCA_937915955.1 uncultured Pseudomonadota bacterium | reverse complement strand
CGCCAGGACCCTGGCCAGCGCAGAGCCCCTCAGGAAGTCGGCGCGCGGGGGGCGCGGCGGTCCCCAGGGCGTGCACGCCATGCTGCCCTGCCACTCGAGCAGCTCGCAGCAGTCGGTGCGGCTGGCCCAGTCCTCCAGGCCGACCAGCTCGTTGGCGTCGTAGCCCTCGGCGACCTCCTGGCAGCAGGCCTCGGTGTCGGCGTCCACCGCGCCGGCGGCGAAGTCCGCGGCCAGCGTGTCCTCGCTGCAGGCCTCCTCGCTGTCTGAGGGGGAGTCCGCGACCGAGTCGTCGTAGCGCGCGCTGGCGCTGTCGATCGGGTTGGAGTCGAGCTTGAGGCTCCCGGCCGGCACGCAGCCGACCAGGCCTATGGCGCAGGCGACGCGGGCGGCGGAGGCGAGTGCGGCGTCGAAGGAGGAGGGCTTCATCGGGACAGCTCCGGGGAGTAGGTTGGCGACAGCGGGGTCGTCAGGAAGGTAGCCCCTGAGGCCGAGCCCGACGGCGGGATGATCCAGAGCCTGAAGTTCGGACATTCCGAACGTCACGCCAGCGGCAGCTCGGACAGCTCCTGACCCAGCTCCGCGAGCTCGGCGTCGCGGGGGTGGCCCTCGAGCCAGAACAGGCGGAACCAGTCGCTCCGCAGCGGGGCATCGAACAGCCGCACGAGGCGGCCCCGAGCCAGGTCCTCGCGGATGAAGTACTCGGGCAGCACGCAGAAGCCCGCGCCAGCCAGCGCGCGGATCCGCAGCGCGCCGATGGTGCTCAGGCACTCCAGGCGATCCCAGTGGACGTCGGGCTGGGCGTCCTGCCAGTAGCGGTAGAGCGGCAGGTCCTTCGAGGTGTCCAGCAGCACGCTGAGGTCCGCCTCCGGGGCGGCGACCAGGCGGTAGGTCTCCTCGTGCAGAAGGGCGATGCGCAGGCCCGGGCGGGTCAGGCGCATCGAGCCCACGACCGCGTCGACGCGACCCGAGTCCAGGGCTTGCAGGAGGTGTTCGGTATTGCCGAAGTACAGGTCCAGGCTGCGCTGGGGTCGACGCTCGGACAAGGGCTGGAGCGCCGGGACCAGCCAGCTCAGCCCCAGCTCGTAGCGGGTGCCCAGCATCAGCTCGAAGGCCGGATCCGAGCCGCTGGCGATCTCGGCGCAGCGCCAGGCCTCGGCCAGCAGCTTGCGCGCGTGGGGCAGCAGGCGCTCGCCGGCCGCGGTCATCCTCAGGTGCCGGGGGCCTCGGTCGAACAGCCGCGCCCCCAAGCCCTCCTCGAGGCTGCGGATGCGCTCGCTGAAGGAGGCCGGGCTGAGCGCCACCGAGCTGGCCGCCGCCCGGAAGCTGGGGTGCCGGGCGGCCGCCTCGAAGCAGCGCAGGGACTCGAGATCAGGGAGCACGCAGCCCCGCGACGTGGGCGTCCAGCTCGAGCAGCTCGGCCGTGAAGGGCTCCTGCACAGGCGGGAAGCGGAAGCCCGTCTTGGGGTCCAGGTCGAAGGCCGTGACGCGGAAGCTGATGGCGAAGCGCTCGCGCTTCCACTGGGCGCGGCAGAGCAGCACGACGAACTTGCGGATGTGGGCCGCGAAGCGCTCGGGCCGGCCCCCGTAGCGCTCGCTCATGCGTGGCCAGAGCGCCTCGAAGATGTCGACCGGGCTCATCGCGCGCTGCACGAACAGGTACATCAGCTGGTCCAGCACCGCGAAGGGCATCAGGTCGCCCTCGTCGGTCTGCTCCTGGTCGGGCGGCCTCAGCTCGGCGGTGGGCTGCTGCACGTTGACCCGATCCAGCGCCTCGATGCCGTGCACCTGCCGGGCCCACCGCAGCCACAGGCTGACCAGGCTCTTGGGTACGTCCGCGATGGGCGCGACGCCGCCGCTCGTGTCGCCGTCCATCGTGGTGTACCCGACGGCCGCCTCGGACTTGTTCGAGGTCGCCAGCAGCAGGCTGCCGTGCAGGTTGGCGATCATCCAGATCAGCGAGCCGCGCAGGCGGGCCTGCACGTTCTGCAGGGCGACGTCGTGGCTGGGGTTCGTCCAGCTCAGCTCCTCGCCCACCATGTCCCCGGCGAGGCGCTGGTGCACGTCCACGGCCTCCTGGATGCCCGCACGCAGGTGCCGGGCGCCGAGCTCCTCGGCCAGGGCGCGGGCCGCGCCCTCCGTCACCGGGCCGCTGTTCTCGGTGGCCATGTAGGCGGTGATGAGGTGCCGCCCGACCTCGGCCTTCAGCGCCTCGCCCGAGAGCTCCGGGCGGTCGTAGCGGACCATGCGCGCGACCAGGACGGCCACCATCGCCGAGTCCCGCCCACCGGAGAGGGCCAGGGTCATGCTCGGGATGCGGCACTTGGCCGTGTAGTCGCGCAGGGCCAGGCACAGCGCCAGCTCGAGCTCCAGGTGGTTCAGGTCCAGCGGCCGGATCGCTCGGATCAGCCCCGCCTCGACCAGCCACTGCAGGCTGGGGTCAACGAGGGGCTCCGGCCCGGGCTCCCAGTAGGGCGCGGGGGCCTCGGCGGGGGGACATGTGCCCAGATCCGCGTCGACCTCGACGAGCCTCGGCGCCGGCCCGTAGTCGCCCCGACCAAAGGCCGCGACCTGCTCGCGCCAGCTGCCCTCCTCCATCCGGGAGAGCCGCAGCGCGTCCAGATCGACCCGCACGTCCCGAAGCTCGCAGGCCTCGGTGAACAGCAGCCGGCGGCCCTCGTCCGCGATGGCCCCGTCCACCGCCAGCAGCACGCTGCCGTCGAAGACCAGGCGGGTGCTGTCGCAGCCCAGCAGCGAGGTGTACAGGTAGGCGCAGTGGTCCTCGCGGCTGATCTGCTCGACCATGCTGCGGCGCACGGCGTGCTTGCCGATCACGAACCAGCTGGCCGAGGGATTGCACACGATCTCGGCCCCGGCCAGGGCGTACACGGAGCCCGGACGCAGGCCCTTCCACCCGTCCTCGCACACCTCGATCGCGAAGCGCCCCAGGCCCGGCACCTGGAAGATCAGCGTGCCGATGGGGAAGCTGCGGCCGCTAGCGGACTGGAAGGTCTCCACCCGCCCGTGCGGCCAGCTCTGGAACCAGCGGCCCTCGTACTGAACGTCCCCGACGGCCAGGTACTCCTTGCAGACCAGACCACGGCAGCGGCCGTCGACCAGGACGGCGACGGCGTTGTACAGCACGCCCCGGTGCAGCACGGGCAGGCCGACGGCCACGGCCATGCCCGCCGTGTGGGGCTCGATCGCCTCGAGCATCGCCCAGCTCCGATCGAGGGTTCCCCGGCGCGTCAGGCGGTCCCCCAGCGAGTAGCCGGGCAGGCACATCTCGGGCAGCACGAGCAGCTGCACGCCCCGAGCGCGGGCCTGCTCGATGACGGCGAGCACGCGCCCCAGGTTGCCCGACCAGTCACCGACGGTCTGGTTGAGCGAGGCGGCTGCCACATGCGCGGTGCGAGGAGAGATGCCGGCCACGAGGACCTCCGGTCTGCGCCCTCCCCTATCAGCCCAGGACTGCCTTGCGCAGCCCGACGAACAGGCCCCGATGCAAGTGTCCGGTGGAGCGCCTGGGGCGGCCGCCGTCAGCCCTGCGTCCGGGCCCATCAAGATCCTCCGTGCAGCCATCGCCTGCCCCACTTGGACAGCTCGAAGACCGTGACCGGCACCAGCCCCAGCAGCAGGCACAGCCCCAGCTGTCCGGCACCGAGCGGGACCAGCCCCAGCAGCTCGCGGCTCGGGGCCCAGGACAGGAGCCCCAGCTGGAGCAGCACCGAGGCGCCGACCACGGCGAGCAGTCGCAGGTTCGTGAACGCGCCGACCTCGAAGAGCACCCGACCCTCGCTGCGCGCGGCGAAGGCCCGGAAGAGCTCGCAGAACACCAGAGTGGTGAAGACCAGGGTGCGCGCGCCGTCCTGGCCCTGGGGCAGCGCCCAGACGAAGACCCCGAGGCTGACGCTGGCGTCGACCAGCCCGATGGCGCCGACGCGCCTCCACTCCGAGGGACCGAGGAAGGGCTGCGCGGGAGGTCGAGGCGGGCGCTCGAGCACGTCAGGGTCCGGCGGGTCGGTGACCAGGGCCAAGGCGGGCAGGCCGTCGGTGACCAGGTTGATCCACAGCAGCTGCAGCGGCAGCAGCGGCATCGGCAGGCCCAGCACCGCGCTGGCCAGCATCAGGGCCAGCTCGCCGGCGTTGCCCCCCAGCAGGTAGACCAGCGTCTTGCGGATGTTGTCGAAGATGCCGCGGCCCTCGCGGATGGCCTCGACGATGGTCGCGAAGTCGTCGTCGGTCAGGACCATGTCGCTGGCCTGGCGGGTGACCTCGGTCCCGGTGCGGCCCATGGCGATGCCGACGTCGGCCTCGCGCAGAGCCGGCGCGTCGTTGACCCCGTCGCCAGTCATGGCCACGACCGCGCCCTCGGCGCGCAAGGCCCGGACCAGCTCGAGCTTGTCCCGGGGCGTGGCCCGGGCGTGCACCCGCTCGATTCCGAGCTCAGCCGCGATGGCCCTGGCGGTCACCGGGTGATCCCCGGTGATCATCACGGTCTCGATGCCGGCCCGACGGGCCAGCGAGACGGCCTGCCGCGCCGAGTCCCGGGGCGGATCGGCCAGGCCCACCCAGCCCGCGAAGGCCAGCGGCCCCGCGATGGGCCCCTCGCAGAGGCCGAGCACACGGAGACCTCGCGCGGCAAGCCGCTCCGGCATCTCCAGCGCCTCGCCGGTCAGCTCGGCCAGGGCCTCGGGGGCGCCCTTGACATAGGCCCGGCCGTCCTCGAGCTCGACCCGCATCCGGCGGTGGCTGCTGTCGAAGGGGACCAGCCCCGTGCGAGGGCAGCTCTCCTCCAGAGCGCCTCGCTCGAGCCCACGCCCGGCCGCGTAGCGCAGCAGCGCGAGCTCGGTGGGCGAGCCCAGGTCCGGCAGGCAGGCCTCGTTGCACGCCACCATCACGCGCAGCGCCAGGTCCTCGTCTCGAGCGTGCAGCTCGCGCAGCTCCATGCGGCCGGTGGTCAGGGTGCCCGTCTTGTCCGTGCAGATCACCGTCGCTGCACCCAGGGTCTCCACCGCGGGCAGGCGCCGGACCAGGGCGTTTCGCGCGGCCATGCGCTGGACGCCCCGGGACAGGGCGATGGTCACGACCGCGGGCAGGCCCTCGGGCACCGCAGCCACGCCCAGCGCCACGCCC
>CALGIB010000316.1 GCA_937915955.1 uncultured Pseudomonadota bacterium | reverse complement strand
CGCACCTCGACAGCGATCTGCCCGAGCTGCGCTGGACCGGCCTCAAGCTCTACACCCTCGTCGACCCCGCCGGAAGCCAGGCCCTGGACCTGCAGGACCCCGTCCTCCTGGCCTACCGGGAGCGCGCGCTCGAGAAGTCCCGGTAGCGCGCGGACGGCGGGTCCACCTCAGCTCCACTCGGCGAGCCAGGGTGCTGCTCAGGCTGATCCCCGCCGAGCCGGCGCCCTAGGGATCGAGCAGGACCCGGTCCTCGCTGTAGGCCACCAGCAGGGCGTCCCGGCCCTTGCGGGTGATGCGGTTGCCGCGCAGGTCCAGGGTCTCCAGGTCGGCCAGGCTGCGGGCCGAGGCCAGGTTCAAGGCGCCCTTGTCCGTGATGCCGTTGTCGCGCAGATCCACGTAGACCAGCGTGCCGCTGCGCGCCGAGGCCGCCAGCTCCTTGGTCCCCCGGTCGCCGATGGCGTTGCCCGAGAGGTCCAGGCGCGTCAGCTTGCGCAGGGCCTTGGCGCCCATCAGCGCATGCACGGCCGACCAGCTCAGGCCGTTGCTGGCCAGGGAGAGCTCGCTCAGCTGGCCCAGCTCGGGCTGCGCGCCCAGCACCGCGACCGCCGCGTCGTCCAGGCCGCAGCCGCCCAGGCCCAGCTGCTCCACGTGAGCGAGCCACGGCGCCGCGAGCAGGGTCGCTCCGCCCTCGGGGCCCAGCTCCGCGCCGGTGGCCTCGAGCCGGACCAGGGTCTCCAGCTCGGGGCTGCCCACCAGCAGCTTCACGGCCTCCGGGGACCAGGGACCCGCGCGCAGGGTCATCGCCTCGATCGGCACCACCGACCCGGCGAACAGGCGCTCGCGCAGCTCGACCTCGTCCGCCGCCATGCCGATCCAGTCGCCGACCTGGTCGGCCTCGATCGAGTGACCCACGATGGCGATCAGCGCCTGCTGGGTCTCGTCGATGCGCAGGCCCGCGGGCAGAGGCGGCGGCGCGTAGGGATCGACGGTGACCGCGGGCGCTTCGGGCTCGCCCGCGCAGGCCAGGAGAAAGAAGGTCATCAGCATGGTCGGTGCCTATCACGGACGCGTTAGTGCCCGGGCTGGTGAGGGTGTCATGCGAGACCAGGACTGGGAGCGGCTGGAACAAGAGACCTTCGACGTCGTCATCGTCGGCGCGGGCATCACGGGCGCGGGCGCTGCTCGAGACGCGGCTCGCCGCGGCTTGAAGGTCGCCGTCCTCGACGCCAACGACATCGCGTTCGGCACCAGCAGCCGGTCCAGCAAGCTCATCCACGGCGGGCTGCGCTACCTTGAGCAGTACGAGTTCTCGCTGGTGTTCGAGGCGGTCTCCGAGCGCAAGACGCTGCAGAACATCGCGCCGCACCTGGTCAACCCGCTGGGCTTCATGTTCCCGATCTACGCCACCAGCCGCGTGGGCGTGAACACGCTGCGCGCGGGCCTGTGGCTGTACGACGGGCTGTCGATGTTCCGCTCGCCCAAGCTGCACGAGACGCTCTCGCCCAAGGAGGCCATCCAGGTCGAGCCCCTGCTCCAGGCCGACCAGCTCAAGGGGGCGCCGCTGTACTACGACTGCGCCACCGACGACGCCCGCCTGACCCTGGAGACCATCCTGGACGCGCGCGAGTCCGGGGCCTGCGTGGTCACCCACGCCAAGGTCACCAGCCTCGTCCACGGCGAGAGCGGGCGCCTGGTCGCGGTGCGGGTTCAGGACCAGCTGCCGGGCCAGCAGCGCGCGGCCGAGGTGCGCGGCAACGTCATCATCAACGCCACGGGGCCCTGGACCGATCGCACGCGCGCGCTGGCTTCGGGGGGCAACCCGCTGCTGGCGCCGACCAAGGGTGTGCACATCGTGGTGTCCGCCAGCCGCCTGCCGCTGACCCACGCCG
>CALGIB010000315.1 GCA_937915955.1 uncultured Pseudomonadota bacterium | reverse complement strand
AGCGCGAAGCCGGGCAGCGCGCCGGCCGGTGCCTGCAGCAGGCTGAGGCTGCCGTAGGCCTCGCCCACGCGGGCCTGGATCGTGCTGACCCCGGCCGTGCGGCCCGAGGTGAAGTACAGCACCGCGGCGCCGTGGGCGTCGGTGGTGACCTGGTTGGTGACCTTGCCGTCGCCCTGGACCTTGAGATCCACGGTGACGTTGGGCACGGGGTAGCCGAAGGCGTCGACGGCCACCAGGACCACGCCCGTCGAGCCGCCGTCGTTGGCGACGCGGCCCTCGGGGGCGACCAGGACGAGGCCGGCCAGGGGGTTGCCGGAGGGCGCGCCGGCGGCCATCGCCGTGACCTGCACGCTCTCCGCGCCGGTGGTGCGGAAGCTGCTCTGGTAGTCGCCGCTCTTGAGGTCCTTGGTCCCAGCCGCCGAGGCGCCCTGGGTGATGTAGACGATGTCCTGGTCGGCGATGCCCTTGCCGCCCGGGCCCTGGACCTTCGTGTAGACCTTGAAGCCGGTCGCGCCCGCCGCGAGCTCGCGCGGCTCGGGGACCATCGAGATGCCCTGCGCGGGGGCGGGCTGGACCTGGATCTTGAAGCTGTCGCTCTGCACGTCCGAGGCGCCGTCCAGGCGCGCCGAGATCTCGACCTCGGCGGCCGTGACCAGGCTGGGCGGGCTCCACATCGCGCTGTAGACGCCGCCGCCCTCGTGGGTGACCGCGCCGACGCTGCCCTGGCTGGCCTTGATGGTCAGCTTGGCGCTGGAGTCCGGCGAGCCGTCCGGCAGGCTGACCGCGACGCGCACGGGCACCGGCCGACCGCTGTCACCGGCCACGGCCTGCCAGGTGGGGAAGAGCGCCAGGCGTCGGGTCGGGGGCAGCTTGAGGTCGAGCGCGTCCTCGGTCGTCTGGCCGTCCTTGATCTCGACCAGGGTCGCCTCGGCGCCCGGCGAGACATGGATCGGCACGGACACCCGGCCGGTGGTGTCGGCGGTGTAGGGGCCGAAGTCCCGGCCGGCCACGCGCACGATGACGTTGGCGTTGGGGCCGGCGGTCACGGGGAAGTCGGTCTTGCCGCTGAGCCGGACCACGAAGCTGCCGTAGGCCTGCTCGGGGTCGCGGGCGTCCGCGACCGTGATGATGTCCAGGTGCGGATAGTTGACGCCCTTGGGCGTGTAGCGGGCCGTGAAGGCGCCGCTGCCGAGGTAGGTCACCGCCTGGACCGAACCGGCCGCCGCGCGGATCGTGAGGTCCTTGCCCTCGACCGGGGTGCCGTCTGCGGTGTGCAGCTTGATGCTGAGCGAGCTGGTGCCGTCCTGTCCGAGGATCAGCTCGGAGGGGTTCGCGCTGACCGTGATCGCCGAGGGCATGGCCGGCGACACCATGACGCTCCAGGTCTTCTGGACGTTGTCCTTGGCCGCGTCCTTGGCCTTGAGCGTGAAGCTGACCTCGGTCGAGCTGGAGACCTGCGGGGGGGTCCAGGTGAAGCTGTAGAGCCCGCCTCCGCGCTCGGTCAGGGCCGAGGCCGTGCCAGCGGAGGCGCTCAGCTTGCCCTTGATGCCGTCCATCGAGGTGCCGTCGGCGTTCAGCGCGACGACGTTCATCGTGACCGAGGTGATCCCGTCACCGATGACGTTCCCAGGAGGCAGCAGCTGCACCAGCGGCGTGGCGAACACATCCTGGGCGTGCGCCGTCGAGGGGGCGAGAGCGGCCGCGGCGACGACGGGCAGGCCGGCCAGGGCCAGCAACAGAGACAGAGACAGATTCCGCATGATCTCGAACCTCTCCAGAGAAGGCGGGATTCTGGCCCCGCCTCTCCGGCTGGATGTCAAGGACAGATAAGAAGGCGAAGCAAGACTAGAATGATGTCAGCAGGCGGGTGCGCGCGCGCTGCAAGGCCTGGTGGTTCGGATGGACGGAGAGGCCCATTTCGATCACACGCAGCGCAGCTTCGTAGCGCTTGTCCCGCTCGTAGAGCTCGGCCAGGAGCAGGGCCAGCTCGGGGTCGCCCGGGGCGACCTCCCAGGCGGTCATGGCCCAGCCCGCGGCGTTCTCGAAGTCCCCGATGCGACGGTAGGCGCGCGCGGCGACGGCCGCGGCCTCCTGGTGCCCCATGCTGGTGGCGGTGCGGGCAGAGCGGGCCGAGCCCGGGAAGTCTCCGGCTCGGAACAAGGCGAGCGCGTGCCGGTACCAGGTCTCGGCGTCGGGCTGGTCCTGGCTCCGCAGCACGATCTCCCAGGCCCTGGCCTCGGCGGCCGGATCCCCGAGCTTCTGGTAGACGATGGTCAGGGCCGCGCCGATCTCGGCCCGGACCTTGCGGCGCTCGGCCAGGCCCATGTCCCCGCCGAGTGTGGCCACGGCGACCCCCGCCGTGGCGTTCTCTTCGGGGGCGTCGTAGGGCGGGGTGACGAGCGCGTGCTCGAGCCAACGGGCCGCGAGGCGCCAGTCCTGGACCGCCGCCGCCCAGGCTCCGATCTTCCAGGCCAGCTCGGCGTCCTCGACGTCCAGGCAGGCCGCGGACAGCGCCATGTGCAGCGCGGGCTCGTACTGCCCCTGGACCGCGTAGGCGTCCGCGGCCCGAATCCAGTCACCGCGCTGGGCGTCCTCGCCGAGGACCGAGGGGTCCATGGCCAGCAGCTGAGCGCCGGCGTTGCGCCCGTTGCTCCAGTCCCCGGCCGCCAGCCAGGCGGCGCCGAGCTCGGCCCAGACCCCCAGGCTCGCGTCGGCGTCGTCGCGGGCGTCCAGCGTGACCGAGCCCACCGTCGAGCCCTCGCCCAGGCGCGCGTACACGTAGGCGGCGCCCGCGCGCAGCTCCAGGCTGCTGCCCCGCTTCAGCGCCTCCTCGTACCAGTACCGAGCGGCGACCAGATCACCTCGGCCCAGCTCGGCGCGGGCCAGCATCAGGTGGAAGCGATCGTCGGTGGCGGACGACAGCTCCTTCTGGGCGACCGGGATCACCTCGGCGGATCGGCCGGCCCCCAGCAGGCTCAGGGCGTAGACCTCGGGCGAGCCGGTCATCCCCTCCTCGTAGGCCGCCGCGGCGTGGGGCACGGCCTCTGCGTACTGCTCGTCCTCGAGCAGCGCCCGCGCCAAGCGGAGCTGGAGGTCCAGGTCCTCGGGGCGCGCCTTCTCGGCCTTGGTGTAGGCACGAGCGGCGGCCCCGGGGTTGTCCCGAGCCATCCAGTCGTCCCCCTCGCGGATCTGCTTGCGCCACCCCCCGCAGGCCAGGACCAGCGCCAGGGCCAGCACCTAAGGCTCCTTCCCGAAGGCCCAGTTCGGCGAGCCGGCCAGCTGCATCTTGAGCTGGGCGATCTCGCTGGGGTGGAGCTCGAAGGTCTGGGGCTCCCGGGTCTGGGGGTTGATCTGCGTGGCGAACCAGCGCGCGCCGTCCTTGGTCCGGTGCAGGACCAGGCCACGGGGATCCTCGTACACGACCTCGAGATCCGCGGCGGTGAGCGGCCGATCCTCCGGCTCGGTCTCCGGCTCGGGCTCGGGCTCGGGCTCGGGCTCGGGCTGAGCCTCGGCCTCGACCTTGACCGCGGTGTTGTCCAGGACCTCCTCCAGCTCCCACTGGACGACCAGGACCTGAGACTTCATCGCCGACTCGATGTGGCTCCGGACCTCGGAGCTCTCGCGACAGAGGGCCTCGAGCTCGGCCTTGATCACCTCGATCCGGTCCTCGTCGCCCGCCTTGATCTCAGCGATCAGCTCGTCCACATGCTGCATTCAGACCTCCGAGAGCTGGGGCTTAACAGGGGGCCTGCGATATTTCTTTTCAGGCTCGCAAACGTGGCGGGTCGGACTGTGCGGAACCGGGAACGACACCCGCCCAGCACAACCCGAAAGGAGCCCCAATGCAACGCCTCATCGCCCTCAGCCTCGCCGCCGCCCTCACCGCCTGCGTCCCGGGAGGCCGGGCCGCCCAGGACCTCATCGACGTGCTCCCCGACGAGCGCATCCAGATCAACATGAAGACGGGCACGGACCTGGCCAAGGACGCCGACGACGGCGAGTGGTCCGAGGCCTATCTCTTCACCGCGCAGGTCACCGACGACGTCAACGCGATGATCGCCTTCCCCCTGATCCTCGTCGAGGTGGTCACGCAGACCCGCCCGAGCGAGGTCAGCGAGGACGGCAGCATGGCGGTGTGGGGCCCCTACGGCGACGCGCTGGACCCCACCGAGACCCTCCTGACCGTCGAGCGCGACGTGGAGCTGGGCAGCTACGTCTGGTCCTTCCAGCAGAAGCCCAAGGGCGCCGAGGACAGCGAGTACCTGCCCATCATCCTCGGCGAGGTCGACGCGGGCGCCACCGACGAGGTCCACAGCGGGCGCTTCACGATCGACTTCACCACGGCCGACGTGCTGGACCCGAACGTGGCCGCCACCGGCACCTTCTCCAGCGAGTACGACGTGCGCGAAGACGGCGTGAGCGCCACGGCCAGCTACGTCGACTTCCTGCTCGACGGCGCCTTCGAGCCGATCGACGCCATGTACGCCTACGACCAGACCCTCGAGGGCGAGGGCGTGATGGACCTGGGCTGGCTGGACGACGTCAACGGCGACGGCGAGGACGACACCTGGGTGGTCCGCAGCCGCTGGACCGAGGACGGACAGGGCCGCAGCGACAGCGTGATCGCGGCGGGCGGCAAGGACCTGGTCTACACCCACAGCGAGTGCTGGGACGCCTCCTTCAACGCCGTGTTCAGCGAGAACAGCTGGGCCGGGGAGACCGGCGGAGACGTCGCGGACTGCGCCTACGAGGAGGCCAGCTACCCTGACGAGTAGCGCACCTCCGCGCCCACCCGAGGGCCTGCTTCGAGCCAGTCGCGCTCGAGGCAGGCCCTCACCTCGTCCGCGCCCATCGCAGGCTCGCGCTCCACGAGCAGCAGCCAGGGCGGACCTCGAGCTGGTCCTCGCGACCCGCGTAGCGCGGAGGCAGGGGCAGCGGGCCGTCCAGATCCACCGTGTCGTACCAGGCGCCGGGCGGCGTGAGCACGTCGATCAGCTCGCCGTCGGCCCTCCGCAGCACGCCGAGAGCCGGGAAGGCGTTGGGCCGGAAGCACTCGGCGTAGCCCTCGGCGGGCACGCGCTCGTGGGCCATCCGGCGCTCCTCAAGGGTCCAGGGCAGCCGCGCGACCAGCGGGTCGTTCAGCCCGTAGAGGTCCAGCACCACCACGCCCGGGTAGCTCCAGGCCGGCGCTCCGACCGCGCCGAGGTCCAGGGTGGGCCATCTGGCGAACAAGGGCTCCACGTCGATGCCGGGGTCCACGATCACGCCCTCGGGTCCCTGGCGCCCAGCGGTCACACAGCTGCGGTCCGCCACACACCCCGGGTCGGGGAAGCGCAGCGCCTGCAGCTGCCCGAAGCGCGCGTGCGTGGCGTGGCGCTCGCCGACCTTGTGCACGATCAGCCAGTCCTGCAGGGCATCCAAGCTGCGCGTCCAAGGCCCCAGGGGCAGGATGGCGTGCACGTCCGGGCTCATCTCTCGGGCCTCGCTCATCGTGTCGGCCGTGCGGCTCAGCGCCTGGTGGGTCCACGGAATGGGCAGCGACAGGGCCAGCGCCAGCACCATGCCCAGGACGACGCGCCCGTCGCCGGCGCCCCCGCTGCGGAGCAACGCCGGCAGCGACAGCCAGAGCAGCGGCACGAGGTGGGTGAGCACGCGGTACTCGAAGTGATCGCCCCCAACTCGGAGCACGTAGTAGGCGAGGTGCGCGACCAGCGCCCCTACCACCAT
>CALGIB010000314.1 GCA_937915955.1 uncultured Pseudomonadota bacterium | reverse complement strand
GAACTGGCTCACGGTGACCTGCACCGAGACCATCGAGACCCGCTACCTCGTGGGCGACCAGCTCATCGGCGTGGGCATCCTGGACCTGGGCAAGACCGCCGCCAGCTCGGTCTACTTCTACTTCGACCCCGACGAGGACGACCGCAGCCTGGGCGTGTTCTCGGTGCTGGCCGAGGTGACCTGGCTGCTCCGCCAGGGCTTCGAGCACTACTACCTGGGCCTGTACGTGCGGGACTGCGAGCAGCTCAACTACAAGGCCCGGTACTACCCCCACGAGCGCCGGATCGACGGGCGCTGGCAGCGCTTCGAGAAGGGTGGCTGACACCGCCGCGACAGCCTGGCCCGCGGCGCGGACGGCAGCCTGGAGCCCTACTCCAGCGCGCCGGGCGCGGCGGCGGTCGACCTGGTGACCCACGAGCCGATCTACTGAGCCGCTACTCCGCTTGGGCGTTGGTGACGCGGAACTCGACCCGACGGTTGATCGCCTTGGCCTCGGCCGAGCCGTTGTCCATCAGCGGGCGGCTCTCGCCGTAGCCCATCCAGGTCAGGCGCGAGGACTCGACGCCCTGCTCGCTCAGGTAGCGCACCACGCTGGCCGCGCGACGGTCCGACAGGTCGAAGTTGTACTCGTCGCTGCCGTCGCTGTCGGTGTGCCCCTGGACCTCGATCGTCAGGTCGGGGAAGTCGAGCAGCACCTGCGCTGCTTCGTTGAGCAGGCGGTAGCTGTCCACGGTGATCTGATCGCTGGCGACCTCGAAGTTGATGCCGTGGATGACGCCGGTGAAGCGCTTGATCTCGGGCGGCAGCTCGTCCGGGCAGCCGTCCGCGTCCTCGAAGCCGTTGTAGGACTCCGGGTCGAACTCGCAGGCGTCGACCAGGTCCGCGATGCCGTCGAGGTCGTTGTCGGGATCCTCGCAGCCGTCCGAGTCCTCCCAGCCGTCGACGTCCTCGGGGTGGTTCGGGCAGCTGTCGCTGAGGTCCGGGACGCCGTCCTGGTCGTTGTCGTAGTCCGGGCAGCCGTCCCCGTCGCGGTAGCCGTCCTGGTCCTCGCGCTCGAGCGGGCAGTCGTCCTCCCAGTCCACTAGACCGTCGCTGTCGTTGTCGTCGTCGGGGCAGCCGTCGGCGTCCTCCCAGTCGTCCTCGTCCTCGGCGACCAGCGGACAGTCGTCGTCCTCGTCCAGCACTCCGTCTCGGTCGTTGTCGTAGTCCGGGCAGCCATCGACGTCCTGGAAGCCGTCCCAGTCCTCGGGGTCCAGGGGGCAGTCGTCGACCTTGTCGAGGATGCCGTCGTAGTCCTGGTCCTTCTGGCGGTCGGCTGCGCGGAACATGAAGCCGCCTGTGAGCTCCCAGTTGTTGAAGACGTCGTCGGCTTCGGTGCCGTGCGGCTCCGTGCCGATGGTCATGAGCCAGCGCGCGTCGAAGCGCAGGCTCATGGCGCCGGCCAGCTTGATCAGCAACCCTGGGCCGGCGTTGATCAGCGCGTCGGTGTCGGGGTTCTTGTAGTTGCCGATGTCCGAGTCGGCGATGGGCTCGGTCGACCAGGTGTTCGGATCGCGGGAGACGCGCTCGTAGAAGGCGCCGCCGCCCGCCGCGAGGAAGGGCTGGAGGCGGCGGTCCGGCGTGAGCACGACCAGCAGGTCGAGGCGCGGGCTGAACGCGTCGTAGCGGTTGTCGAAGGCCCGGGTCTTGCCCTGGTGGTAGCCGGTCTGGCCCTCGACGATGACGTATTTGGTCAGGTTGTACCCGAGCCGCGCGTTCAGGGCCCAGGTCTCACCCAGGTTCTCGGCGCCATCGGTGAAGTACCAGCCGCCGGCGACCGCGGCGGTCACTCCGAACTGGTCCTGGGGACCGCGACCCTGGGCGAGGGCGGGTTCGGAGAGCGCGGAGGCCAGCAGCAGGGTCAACATCCCCGAATCCTACTTCTCGCGCTTCTTCTCGGCCTTGAGCTCCTTGGTCGAGAGCTCCACGTGGGCCGTGATTCCAGCGATGACCTCGAAGCCCTTGCCGCCCAGGGAGTAGTTCCCGACCGGCAGCATGCCGATGAACTCGCCGTCGCCGGCCAGCGCGGTGATCGCCATCTCCACCGACAGCCGCGCGTCCGGCTGGAAGGGCATCAGCTCGGGGACCAGCTCGATCGAGCGGGCCGGAACCGTGCGCAGCTCCACGAAAGCGAAGCTCTCGTTGATCTCGCTGAGCCAGCGGGTCTCCTCCTCCGTGCGCTCCATCTCCTGGGCGCGCTCGAGGCGACGGACGACCAGGTCCATCCGGCCCAGCGCGCGGGCGGAGTGAGCAGCCTGGAGGTGGACCTCTCGGGGGATCTCGACCTCCTCGAGGGCGAGCATCTTCTCGTAGGTGCGCTCCACGCCGGCCCAGGCCTGGCGCTCGGTGTAGGAGCTCATCTCGTCGAGGAGCCCGGGCAGCGCACCCGCGTCATTGGTAGCGGCGAAGGCGGGCCCGCAGAGCAGGCCGATCAGGAGAGCGAGTCGGGTCATGGCGGCAGTCTATAACCCCGGACCGGGGGCCTTGTTCCGGCGGAGCGTCGAGGTTTTCTCAAGGCGGCCTCGCCCCACCCGATTCCCCACGTCAGAACGAGGGAAGACCATGCGCGAGCGCTTGCTGATCATCGACGACGGCCCCGAGGGCGCGCTGCAGCAGCTGCTGGCCCAGGAGCTCCCCGACCTCCTCGCCGTGGTCAGTACGAAGCGGCCCTCGCACGAGGGGCCGCGCCGGGCCGTCTGGATGAGCTCGGCACCGGTCCAGCACCTCGTGCCGCGCAACGGGGTGGTCCACCTGCGCCTGACCAGCGACCTGCTGTGGACCCCCGAGCCCCTCTGCGCCGAGATCCTCAGCGACCTGCTGCCCCCGGGCCCGGGCCCGGCCGCCCTCATGGTCGTGGCCACCCTCTTGGGCTTGCAGCTGCCGGTCACGCCCGAGACCACGCCCCCGATGGAGAGCTGGCTTCGCGCCCGGCGCTACCTGCGTCAGGCGAAGCTGGAGGAGGCGCGCGAGGAGATCGCTCAGGTCACGCGAGCCTGGCCCGCCTGGGGACCCGGCTGGTCCCTGGCCGACGAGGTCCACGCCCGCATGGGCCTGTTCCACGTCGCCCTGGCCTGCCGGATTCGGGCGGAGGAGCCGCCGGTG
The DNA here is from genome assembly GCA_937915955.1 of uncultured Pseudomonadota bacterium. Taxonomy (GTDB): domain Bacteria; phylum Myxococcota_A; class UBA796; order UBA796; family CAJQPC01; genus JAAESX01. The sequence goes on along the minus strand of CALGIB010000314.1, from coordinate 2,138 downwards.
CGCCTGGCCGGCTGAGACCCCTCAGTCGCAGTCGGTGTCGTAGCGCTGGCGTCGACAGCCGACGACCCTGACCTCGACGGGTGCCACGCCCGCGTCCACCATGTCCAGGCGTCGAGCGGCCTTCTTGCTCAGGTCGATGATCCGCCCGTTCACGTAGGGGCCGCGATCATTCACCACCACGCGCACGCGCGCGCCGGTGTCCGTGCGCGTGACGATCACGACCGTGCCGAAGGGCAGGGTCTTGTGGGCGGCGGTCCGACGCAGCCCGGGGCGGAAGGCCTCGCCGCTGGCGGTGGCGTTGCCTCGCAGCTCGGCCCCGTACCAGCTGGCCTGACCCGACTCGACGTGCTTGGGACCGCAGCCCAGGGCGACCAGCAGCGCGATCACGTCCGGACCTTCTGTCCACAGACCTCGCAGTCCGTGGCCTCGCCCCGGAACACGGCCTTGCGCGCGGCGAGGCAGCCCGTATGGAAGGTCTTGCCGCATCCGTAGGGGCAGCTCGTTCGGACGTGGGCCTCGGCCCCCTGCCCGCAGATGTCACAGCCCACGATGGTGGAGACCTCCTGCTGGACCTCCTCGAGGGGCTCGAGCTTCTGCAGCGGCTCCACCGCGCCCCACCACGCCAGCCACGCGAAGAGCACGCCGGCCAGCGCGGTCACCAGGCCCGAGATGGACTCGCTGAAGACGGCGCCGGGGTCCTCGCCCATGAGGATCGGCAGCAGCAGCGCCAGGCAAACCAACAGGATGGCGATCGCCATGCCGACGGCCGGGACACGAGCCTTCCATCCCTCGCCGCCGAAGAGGTGCCGGGCCATGGAGCAGCAGAGGACGCCCAGCCCGAAGCCCGGCAAGGTGGTGACGACCAGCCCGCGGCTGACCGAGAGCGCCAGACCCCAGCCGATCGACCAACAGACCACCGCGAACACGGTCAGCACCACGGCGACGGTGCCACGGGCCGCGTAGCCCTGGGTCTCCGGGTAGTCGGGCTCACGCTCGACCACGCCAGTGCCCGCCGGCGGCTCGGGGAGCAGGTGGACCAGCTCGTTGGGCACCACGCCCAGGTCCATCAACCGCTCCTCGTCGGTCATGAGCCGACCACGGGCGCGCAGCCAGTAGAGTCGGCGGCGCCCGTCGGGCCAGAAGGCGTTGAGGCCCGCGTCCCGCGCGATGCGCTGGGTGAGATCACGGGCGGGCAGGTAGGCCGGCAGCGTCAGATCCAAGGTCTGACTCTGCACGTCGATGACCTGCACCCGGACCCGAAGGGTCTCGGCCTGGCCGGCGTGGGGAGTCGGCGTCACCGGCGAAGTCTACTCCCCGCCGCAGTCTGCCAGCGTCCGCCCTTCGACATCGAAGAGCGTGACGGTGCCCCCGGGGTCGAGTTCGTCCTCCAGCCGCACCAGCAGGGCCCGGCATGCCCCGCCGGGATCCTCGACGCCCCCGGGATCGACGGTCGCCACCACGCTGCCCGAGATCAGGTGCACCTCCAGAAAGCGGCCGACCTCCTCGAACCTCTGGCTCAGGTCCTCGTGCTCGGACTCGGCCCCGCCACGGGCCCCGAGCCCCCGGACCGCCAGCACGATGACGGCGAGCGCGACCATGAACCCACCCGCGGCGAACAGCTGCTGCCGGCGCCTGGCGGCCATGCGTGCCTGGTGGCGCGCCCTCCTCTCCGCCTCGATCATCTCAGTAGCGCTCGGGGTAGAGGTCGTCCCAGCCCGGCGTGCTGGAGAGCTCGCTGCGATAACGCACGATCATGGTCTGGTTGTCGTCATCGATGTCGCAGGTGGCGTCGGTCCTGAACCAGTCGCCCCCACCGAAGACCGTCGTCTTGTAGTTGCAGCGAACCGCGCCGTCGGGCGCGTACCCGAGCAGATTCCAGTTCGCGAGGCTGGAGTCCCAGGGGCGCTGCTTCTTTCCGAGGGGAGTGCCAGGGCCGGTGTCCGTCGTGAGGAACTCATCGTTCGCCGCGTGGTAGGCCACCTGGGTTGTGTTGATCCCGTCGATGTTGACGAAGGCCTCCTGGCGCTTGGCCTTGTACTGCATCTCCAAGAAGTTCGGAACGGCGATGGACGCCAGCACGCCGATGATCGCGACCACGATCATCAGTTCGACGAGGGTGAAGGCCCGGCGCAACATGC
>CALGIB010000313.1 GCA_937915955.1 uncultured Pseudomonadota bacterium | reverse complement strand
GTGCTCGAGCAGGAAGATGTAGACCTGACCGCTCCAGCCGCTGGGCGCGCCCAGGAACTCGCGGGCCAGCGCGAGCACCGCCTCGGGCGGGCCGCCGTCGCTCCAGGGGCCCTGGAACAGACGGCTCCGAGCGGCGTCACGGACCATGGTGCCGCGGCTGTCGATGGCCCAGCCCAGGACCTCGGTGACGCCCTCGTCCTCGAGGTCCCGGAAGGCGCCGGCTGCGCTGCTCGCGGTGTCCGCGGGGCCGGTCTCGACGATGCTGATCAGCGCGTCGCGGGCCTCCTCGTTGTCCATGGCGCCCAGGGACCAGACCGCCTGGCTGCGGATCCGGGCGCTGCCGTAGCGGGCGATGCGCTCAAGCGCGGGGACCGCGCGCGGGTCGTTCAGGGTGCCCAGCGCGCTGATCGCGTCGGTCTGGATGCTGGCGTTGTTGCTGTCCAGGGCCTGGGCCAGGGCCTCGTAGACCATGGGGTCCTTGACCTGGGCCAGGGCGCTCATGGCCGCCTGGCGCTGGCTCTGGCTGCCTCGGCTCAGCGCCTCGTGCAGCGTGGCTCGGGGGCCGCCCAGGTCCTCGGGCGGGAAGCTCGCCAGGGCCGAGGCCAGGCTGTAGAGCTGGTCGCGGTTGCGCTGGTCGCGGAAGGCCTGGTTCAAGACGCGGGCGGACTCGCTCGTGCCGTGCAGGCCCAGGCCCCAGGCGGCGGAGGCCGCGTAGGCGTCGACCTCGAGGGCGTCCTCGAGCAGGGGCAGCGCCTGGGGGTCGCCGGTGTTCCCGAGGGCATGCAGGACCTCGTAGTGGATGGCGGGATCGTTGAGGTCGTGCAGCTCGAGCAGGGTCTCCACCGCGGCGGGCGAGCCGAGGCGGCCCAGCGCCCGGACGGCGCTGACCCGGTGCTGGCCGCCCTCCCCAGCGAGGTCGCGGAGCAGCAGGGCGTCCTGGTCCAGGCCCACCCAGCCCAAGAGCTCGATGGCCTGGTCGCGCGAGCTGGTGCTGACGGCCAGGGCGATGGAGTCCAGGGCGATCTGCCGGAGCTCGTCGCCCTCGGCCGTGGCTCGGAGCTCGGGCAGGCGCTCGCGCCAGTCGGCCCGGTCGGTGGCGAAGCCGTCGCCGACGATCGCCGGCAGCTCGAAGCGCTGGGGGCCGCCGCTGTCGAAGGCGACGCCGGCCCCGAAGGCGGCCGCGAGCACGGCGACGAGGCCGAAGGACTTGAGGGCGAAGGACTTCATGGACGGGCTCCCTGTGCCCCCCGGAACGCGCTGTGGGGGGCGGGCTTACAGTCGAGACTGCGGCCCGGGAGCAGTGTTCCTCGCGGGCGTGCAAATCCTGCGTCAGCGGCGTGGAAGTCGCTCGGGGCGCCGGAGGATATGGTCCGGCCATGCTGACCTTGCTCCTCGCTTGCTCGGGCTCGCCCGAGGACTCCACCGCCGCCCTCCCGGACCCGATGGACTACCCCGTCGACCAGCCCGGTCCCTACAACGTGGGCGTGCAGATCTTCGACTGGACCTACACGCCGACCGGCGCGGACGAGGAGCGCACCATCGCGATCACGCTCTGGTACCCGACGCTGGACGAGGGCGGCGCCGCGGCCCGGTACTACGGCGCCTTCGAGGACCCCTACACCTCGCTCGACGCCGAGTGGGTGGGCTCGGTGCACGAGGGCGGCGTCCCCGTGCACGTCTACAGCCACGGCAGCTACGGCTATGGCGGCGCCAGCCCCTTCATGAGCCGCCACTTCGCCAGCCACGGCTGGGTCGTCGTGGCCCCCGACCACACCGGCAACACGATCGGTGACTTCGACGCCGAGCTGCCGCTGTCCATCCGATGGTGGCGCGCCGAGGACGTCAGCCAGGCTCTGGACGCCGCCGACGAGGCTCTGGGCCTGAACACGACGCGGGCCCTGATGAGCGGACACAGCTTCGGGGGCTACACCAGCTGGGTCACGCCCGGCGCCACCTTCGACCAGGACTACATCGCCCAGGTCTGTGGCGACGACGCCTGCACCGAGAACGACTTCGAGCGCTTCGCCGAGGGGGTGGATGACCCGCGGATCGCCGCGACCATCCCCATGGCCGGCGGCGGCGGCGGCTGGGTGGGCACCGCCGGCTACCAGGGCATCCACGAGCCGGTGCTGATGATGAGCGGCAGCGAGGACGGGCCCGAGACGCAGCAGGGCATCTTCGAGACCTCGGGGCTGACCGAGCTGACCTGGCTGAACATCGAGGGCGGCTGCCACCAGGTCTTCGCGCTGGGCCAGTGCGAGGGCATCGAGACCCAGGTGGGCTTCGGCATCATCAACGTCTACACGCTGGCCTTCGGTCGCCGGCACCTGCTGGACGACCCCACGGTGCAGGCCATCCTGGACGGCTCCCAGGCCGTCGACGACGCCGCGCAGCTCCAGGTCCGCTGACGAGCTGATCAGTCGGCGCTGAGACCCCAGAGCAGCTCCACGTCGGCCATCACCTTGGCCGGGTGGGTGCCGAAGTCCACGTCCTCGGTGTACTCCAGCGCGACGGTGCCGTGCTCGTCGAGCAGGTAGGTGTAGCGCTCGGCCACCCAGCTGTCCTGGCTCTTGGCCGCGCCCCAGTAGAGCGCCAGCTCGGCCTCGGTGTCGGACCAGAGCTCGTACTGGAAGCCCTCCTCCTCGGCGAAGGCCTTGTTCTTGTCGGGGGCGTCGAAGCTGACGCCTACGATCTCGATGCCCAGGGCCTGAAAGTCGTCGTAGAGGTCGCGGTACCCGCAACCCTCGACCGTTCAGCCATAGCTGGAGGCCAGCGGGTAGAACCACACCACGGTGGGATGGCCCAGCAGATCGGCCTGGGTGCGCGCGGCGCCGTCGTAGTTCAGCACGGCGGCGAACTCGGGCACGGGCAGGGGGTCTTCGGGGATCCGACCTGTCAGCTCGTCCTGGGTCACGTCGTTGGTGTCCCAGTCCGGATCACTTTCGACCACCGGGTCAGAATCGGTTCGCGAGTCCAATGGACTCGACGTCGTGGGCGTACACGCCATGGCAAGCAAGAGCATGGGCCGACAGTTAGCACGACACACCAGGGAGCAGCGCGATGGCTACGCACTTCGAGACGATCCGCCGAGTGATGGAGGGCGGCTACGACGACGCCACGGACGAGGTCAAGCTGGGCGCGGTCCGAGACGTCATCCAGGTCTGCTCGGTGGCGGCGGGCGCGGTGACTCTGCAGCCTTTCCCGCTGGTGGACTTCGTCCTGGTCTCGCCGATCCAGATCGCCATGGTGCAGGCCATCGGCCGTGTCCACGGCCACAAGCTGGACCAGAAGTCGGTGCTCGAGATCCTGAGCACCTTCGGGGCCAGCCTGGTCGCCCAGAACGCGATCATGGCGGCCGCCAAGTTCATCCCCTTCGCGGGCTGGGCGGTCAGCATCTCCATGGCGTATGCGCTGACCTACGCCATCGGCGAGGTGGCGGACTTCTACTTCAAGAGCGGCCGCGGCGTGGAGCAGGAGACCCTGAAGCACATGTTCGACCGGGTCTACAGGGAGAAGAAGGCCGAAAAGCAGGCCAGCGCCAAAGGCAACTCCACGCTCAAGGACCGCCTGGAGCAGCTCAAGGACGCCCGTGAGTCGGGGCTGCTGACCGAGGCGGAGTTCGAGAAGAAGAAGCAGGATCTGCTCGCGGACTTCTAAGCCAGGGGCCCCCGATGAACGTCCTCCTCGTCGCCAACCCCTCCGCCCAGTCGGGCAAGGCCAGGCCCCGCATCCAGGCCAGCCTGGACGCCATGCTCGCGCGCGGCTGGCAGGCCCGCTTGATGGAGACCCAGCCCCAGGGCCGGACCGTGGGTGCGATCGCTGCGCACCTCGACGCCCACGAGGCGATCGAGGCCGTGGTCTACCTGGGCGGCGACGGCACCTTCGCCGAGGTGGCCAAGGGGCTGCTCGCGGCCAGGGTCCGGCGCAAGCTCGGCATGCTGCCCTCGGGCACCGCCAACGACCAGGGCAAGAGCTTCGGCATCAGCAACGAGCTGGGGCGGCTCGAGTGGAACCTGGACGTGATCGAGGCGGGCTACACGACGCTGCTGGACGTCGGGAAGCTCGGCCGCGTGGGCCGGGATGGGCGCGTCGACGCCGTCGAGCACGTCTTCCACAGCGTCGGCTGGGGTC
>CALGIB010000312.1 GCA_937915955.1 uncultured Pseudomonadota bacterium | reverse complement strand
AGCTGGGCGGCCATGGGCAGGGTCGCGACCGCCACCACGGCCACCGCCCCCGCCAGCCGGGAGTGCAGGGCGCGGCCCCAGATCCACAGGCCCAGGTTGGCCACGGCCATGGAGGCCCAGGTGGCCACGGCGAAGCCGTCCAGGACCCCGAACCGGGCCGCGAGCACCCCCGGGAGCCAGGCCGAGAGCCGGGAGCGGTTCATGGAGGTGAGGTGCTCTGGGCCCCCCTCGGCCACCGCCAGGGCCGTCGAGCAGTACTCGGCGAAGTCGCTGGTCGCCCACTGTTCCCCAATGCGGAGGCTGGCCAGCTCGTACTGCAGCAGCGTGCCGCCGACGACCACGAGCAACGGCAGCAGCAGGTCCCCGAGGGGGTGGAAGCGCTGGTCGTGGGCCGGCCGGAAGGGCAGCAGCCGCAAGAGCAACGGCGGAACCAGCAGCAGCCAGGCGCTCTCGAGCATCGGCGGGGCTATAGCACGCCTTCGGACGGGCCCGAGGCCCCCCGGGTTTCGGAGGACCCATGCTGACCCTGCTCGCGCTCGCCCTGGCCCAGGAGACCTCCGGGATCGCCCCCGACCAGGCCCGCTACGAGGCCGGGGTGGCCGCGCTGGGCGCCAAGGACGCCGAGACCGCCGCCTCGGAGCTCGAGGCCTGCGTGGAGCTGGCCCCAGGGCGCGTCGACTGCCGCTGGGAGCTGGGCTGGGCCTACTGGCTGAAGGGCGACTGGCAGGGCGTGGTGGCCCAGTGGGAGGAGGTCAAGCGCCTGGAGCCGGGCCACGGGGTGGTGGACCGACACCTGCCGACGGCCAGGGGCAACCTGCAGGTCCAGCAGATGGTGGCGGCCTCGGCCACGAACGCGCCCGCCAGCGTCCGGGCCCCCGTGCCCGAGGGCACCACCCTGACCCTGCGCGCCGTAGGCGACGTGATGCTGGGGACGGACTTCCCCCAGGGCTTCCTGCCGCCCAACGACGGGGCAGGGCTGCTGGCCGCGGTGGGGCCGGCGCTGATGGACGCCGAGCTGACCTTCGTGAACCTGGAGGGGCCGCTCTGCGACGGCGGGCGCACCAACAAGTGTGGCGACGGGGACAACTGCTACGCCTTCCGCAGCCCCACCCGCTACGGCGACTACCTGGCCGAGGTCGGCGTGGACCTGGCGAGCACGGCCAACAACCACGCCCACGACTTCGGGGAGAGCTGTCGGCTGGAGACCGAGCAGACGCTCGAGGGCCTGGGCATCGCCTACTCCGGTCGCCCCGGGACCATCGCCACGGTGGAGCGCAACGGCCTGCGCGTCGCGATGATCGGCTTCCACACCAGCAGCTCGGGGCACAACCTGAACGACACGGCGACCGCGGTGGCGCTGGTCGAGGCCGTGGATCGCGACCACGACATCGTCATCGTCAGCTTCCACGGCGGCGCCGAGGGCAGCAAGGCGCTGCACGTGCCCGAGGGCGGCGAGACCTTCTACGGCGAGGACCGGGGGGACCTGCGGGTGTTCACGCACGCGGTGATCGACGCGGGCGCGGACCTGGTGCTGGGCCACGGGCCCCACGTGCCGAGGGCGATGGAGGTCTACCAGGACCGGCTGATCGCCTACTCGCTGGGCAACTTCGCGACCTACGGGCGCTTCAACCTGAGCGGCTACCTGGGCGTGGGGCTGATCCTCGAGGTCACCCTCGACGCCGAGGGGCGCTTCGCGACTGGGCAGATCCTGGCCACCCGACAGGTCGGCGAGGGCGTGCCCGAGCTGGACCCCGAGGGCGCGGCGATCGACCTGATCCGGAAGCTGTCGGCCGAGGACTTCCCCGGCAGCGGCGTGGTGGTCGGGCAGGACGGCTCGATCGGGGAGCGCTGATCGGGCTCGGCGAGCCCGCTCGGTCAAGCCTGTGTATAGAGCGGAGGTTGGCCCGACCCTCGGGCGTCCACACCGCGCACACCGACGAGGAGCCCCCGTGCTGAACGCCCTGTTGATCGCCTGCGGCCTGGCCGAGCCCGGCCTCGCCATCGAGAACCCTGGCCTGAGCGGCATCCCCGTCGAGCAGAAGGTGGAGTTCAAGGGGGTCACGGCGGTGGCCCAGCCCCCCGCGCCCGCGCTGACAGCCACCGAGATCCCCGGAGGCCTGCGGATCGAGCTGGACCGCTTCGAGGCCTGCGACACCTACAACCATGAAGTCACCGCCGTTCGCAGCGACTCCGTGCTGGACCTCCACGTCGTCGTCACCGCGCCGCCCCAGGCGGCCTCGGCCAGCTTCCAGTGCGCGCCGGACACCTCGGTGAACGTGGCCTTCGAGGTCGCCACCAGCGGCCCCGTCTTCCAGGTCCGCTACCTGAACCACGCGGACGAGGTCGTCACGACGACCCAGGTCAGCCCCGGGGGTCCCTGAGGATCCGGCGGATCTGGATCTGCCACGGCGTCACAGCTTCCAGGCCGAGGTGTTGTCGCCCTCGGCCAGCAGCGTGCCGTGCTCCTCGAGCCAGCCGCGGAGGCGGCTACGCTGCTCGGGCGGCAAGCGATCCTCGAGGATCAGCACCGCCGAGAAGTCCGAGAAGGCGTCCTCGGGCAGCTCGGTGAAGCGTCGGTTCAGGCTCATGCCCAGCGGCACGCCGCCCGCCCGCGCCAGGGTGACGATGCCCGGCAGATCCAGGCCCTCCTCGCCGGTGGAGAAGTCGTAGGCCACCGGCTGGTCGGCCAGCCCCGCCAGGAACATCGACTCCCCGAAGGTGACGTCCTGCTGCCATGCGGGCGGGTCCCCCGTGGGGAAGACGAAGAAGGGCCCGGTGATCGCGTCCAGCACGTGATCCTCGTGGGTCAAGGGGACGCTCGGCAGCTCCAGGCCTCGCTTGACGGTGGCCGTCTCCGCCAGGACCAGGCCGCAGGCCAGCAGCGCCGCCCAGGCCCGCGTGTCGACCATCGCCCCCAGCGCCACGGCCGAGACCAGGATGAAGGGCACGAACAGCCGCGTCGGGTTGCCGAGCAGGGTCAGGCCCAGCTGCTCCTGGAGCAGGGCCAGCGGCGCCTGGGTGGGCCCCGGCAGCCCGGTCAGGCGGCAGAGCATGGGCAGCCCCGGTCCGACCAGGAACAGGAACAGGCCCAGCGCGGCCCAGGGTCGGGAGCGACGGAAGGCCAGGCCCAGCAGCACCGCCAGGCTCGCGATGGCCCCGGGCTGCCAGCGCCCCAGCTCGCGCTGCAGGGCCGAGGGCGGGCCTCGCATCTCGCCGGCCTCGCCCGGACCACCCCGAGCGGTGTTCGGGCGACGGTTCACCTGGCGACCCGAGTCGGGGTCCACCAGGTGGTCGGGCTGCATCGTCCAGCCCTGGTCGTGGGTCTCGGTGAGCCGACCGCCCTTGCCACGCTCGGTCAGCAGGTAGGGCGAGACGGCCAGCCCGCAGGCCAGCCCCGCGATGCCGGCGTAGGCCAGCCACCGCCTCCACCGTCGCCAGGTGAAGCCCGCCACGAAGACGCAGACCATGGCCAGGTAGAGCGCGAAGTAGGGCGAGCTCGTGGCCGTCGCCAGGACCCCCAGGCCCGCCCAGACCAGCCAGCGGCGCTGCCCCGTCTGGATCCAGCGCGCCAGGCCCGCGCCCGCCAGGCAGACGACGCCGACCGCGTAGACCTCGAGGATGGCGTCGCCCAGGTTGGTCAGCAGGAAGGGCGCCAGCTGTACGGCCAGCCCAGCGCTGAGCGCTCCCGCCCGGCCCGTCCCCAGCGTCCGGGACAGGGCGTAGGGGCCCAGGCCGGCCAGCAGGATCAGCGCCGCCGCGAGCGCCGTGCAGCCCCCTGCGAGCCCGAAGACCGCGGAGAAGGGCAGCTCGATCAGGTTCAGCAGCGGCGAGACCGGCCAGAAGCCTCGACCGTCCGGCCAGGCGATGAGGTCCGCGACGCCGAAGGGCGCGTCCCCCGACAGCCAGCGGATCACCTGGGCCTGGGACCAGACGTGGCGCCCGGCCTCGCTGAAGGGGCCGCCGAGCAGCCGGCCGGGGCCCACCCCTCGCAGCAGGACCGGTGCGGGCAGCGCCAGCAGGGCGGGCACC
>CALGIB010000311.1 GCA_937915955.1 uncultured Pseudomonadota bacterium | reverse complement strand
CGATCGTGCGGCAGACGCTGACCTGGTAGGCCGGTCGGCGCCCGGAGCCCGAAGGGGCCCGAGACCTCGACTCAGCCCGCGATCGCCGCGAGGGCCTGCTCCACCCCCGCCGAGGTCCAGACCTCGAGGTCCGCCTGCGCGTAGAGCGGCGTGCGCTCCTCGAGGATGGAGCGCAGCTGGGTCAGCGGGTCCGTGAAGCCCGCCAGGGGCCGCAGATCCCCCTGCTCCTGGACGCGCGCCAGGTGCTCCTCGGGGCTGGCCCGCAGCCACACCACCCGGCAGTGCACCCGGAGGAGCCCCAGCAGCCTGTCCTCGGTGACCAGGCTCCCGCCGATCTCCAGAACGGCGGGCCCCGGCCGGGCCAGCGCCCCCTCCAGCGCCAGCCAGGCCAGCTCCCGGTAGCGCTCGGCCCCGTGGAACTCGAAGACCTCCGCCAACGACATGCCGGCCTCCTCCTCCACCTGCCGGTTCAGCTCGACGAAGGGGCAGCCCAGCTTCGCGGCGAGGGCGTGACCGATCGTGGACTTCCCGGCCCCGCGCAGACCGACCAGCGCCAGCTTCTCCCGCCGCTCGGTGCGGAGGCGGAGCAGGAGGCGGCGGCGCTGGACCAGCGGGAGAGCGCGAGCGTGCGCTGCGATCTCGTCCAGCGCGTCCCCAGGACCCAGGCCGGCCAGCAGGCTCACCGCGCTCAGCCCGAGAGCCTGCGCCAGCCCGCCCAGTCGACCGATCGAGGGGTTGGCCTCGCCCCGCTCCAGCTGCACCAGGAACCGAGCGGACAGGCCGGCCTGCTCGCAGAGCTCACGCTGGCTCCAGCCGCGCTCGAGGCGTGCCTGCTTGATGCGGTGTCCGAGCTGGGTCAGGTCCATGTCACGCGCACTATAGTGCATCCGATCCGACTTGCAAGCCGATGAAAGCGCACTATAGTGCCGCATCCCGTCCACCACTCCGTGAGAGCTCTGCCATGGCCAAGGCTGCCGACACCCCCGTCTCCTTCCACACCAAGCCCTACGACTGGACCCACTGGAAGCTGGAGCTGAGCGGGGACGTCGCGACGATGTCCATGAACATCCAGGAAGACGGCGGCATGCGCCCTGACTACGAGCTCAAGCTCAACAGCTACGACCTGGGCGTCGACATCGAGCTCTACGACGT
>CALGIB010000310.1 GCA_937915955.1 uncultured Pseudomonadota bacterium | reverse complement strand
CCTCGGCGCCGGTCAGGCCAGCCCCGCCCATGCGGACCTCGGAGGTGTGCATGGCCTCGTCCTGCACGGTCTCTACGCCCAGGGTCCAGGTGAAGGGACCGGTGTGAGCGACCTGGCCCGCCAGCGAGGGGGTCTGGCGCAGGCCGTCCTCGAGGTGCCAGGTCAGGCCGTCGTTGCGGATGTTGAAGTGGCAGGTCGCGCAGGACACGCCCGCGCCGTCGGCCGACATGAGGCCGCCGGTCGAGGCGTAGAACAGGGACCGGCCCTCTTCGACGCCCGCGGGCAGGGTGCGCTCGGACAGCCGGGCGCCGTCGACGGGCGCGGAGGACTCGTCGCCCAGGACGCGCACGCTGCGGTCCAGGAAGTTGTGTACGTAGGCGTCACCGTCCTGGGTGAAGGCCACGCCGCGGGGGCCGGCGTCGGTCGCGAAGATCGCCCGATCGCCCGAGACCATCTCGCCGACGCCGACCCCGTCGACGTACTCGGTCATCACGACGCGGGCCTCGGGCAGCAGGGCCTCGACGGCGTTGCTGCCCTCGAAGGTGATCCACATGAAGCTGCCGTCAGGGTGCCAGGTGACGCTGGACGGGTAGCCGCGCACGACCTCGTTGCCCCGCCCCGAGCTGCTGACGCGGCCAGCCAGCAGGAAGACCTCGCCCGCGCCTTCGACCTCGCCGTCGCCGACATCGAAGGTCACGACCGTGGGGTTCATGCGGGTCAGGCCCACCGAGCCGGCCCCGGCCGAGTAGCTGCCCTCGGGCTCGGACACGTCGTCGCCGTCGGGATCCGTCGGGGTGATGTTGTCGAGGTAGTGCACGGGCACAGCCAAGGTGTCGCCGTCGGGGCTGACGGCCAGGTCACCGGTGATTCGGGGCGTCAGCGTGACGGCCTCGACCGTGTGATCGGCCCCCAGGCCCTCCATCGCGGGCAGCTCGTGCTGGGTCACGGTGCCGTCGCTCAGGCGGATGTGGCTGATGAGGCCGCCATAGGCCGAGCCAGCGTAGAGGTGCTTGCCGTCCGGGTGCAGGGAGAGGAACCAGGGCTGACCCGTGACCTCGAAGGTGTCGACGTGCTCGAAGTGCTCGTCCAGCTCCCAGACCTGGTTCTGGGTGGCCAGCGCGACGAAGACATGGCCCGTGCTGGGGTTGGAGACCACGGCCGTGGGCTCGGCCCCGACCTGGATGCGCCGGGTCTCGGTCAGGCCGTCGCCCGACTCCTCGAGCACCACCAGGCTGCGCTCGCCGCGGAGGCTGACGACCACGGTGTCGCCGTCGGGACGGGTCACCCGGAAGGGGATGCTGCCGAGCTCGAGCTCCTGGACATCGCCGCTCTTGAGGTCGACGCGAGAGAGCGTGCCGACGCCCTCGTTCACGGCGTAGAGCACGCCGTGCTCGTCCCCGCTGACGATGCTGCTGCTGCCGGTGGGTCCGTCGAAGGCCGCGGGGCCGTTGTTGCACGCGGCGATGAAGCCGAGACAGAGCAAAGGCAACAGCCGAACGGGGCGCTGAGTGGTCATGGTCGTTCTCTCCCCGACGCAGGTCCCCTGCAAGATTCCCGGTCGTCCCTCGAACGTAGCCCGGCTCGGACCGGGGCCACAAGCGATAAGCTGGGCCCATGTTGTTCCTCCTGTTGGCCTGCACCGGCGAGACCCTCGATCCCCCCGACCGCGTCGACGCCGACGGCGACGGCTGGGTCGCCAGCGAGGACTGCGACGACGACGACGACAGCATCCACCCCGAGGCCGAGGAGCGCTGCAACGGGCTGGACGAGGACTGCGACGACCAGATCGACGAGGGCGTCAAGACGACCATCTACCAGGACGCGGACGGCGACGGCTACGGAGACGTGAACTACGCCATGGGCGGCTGCGGCGACGAGCCCGGCTGGGCGACCAACGGCGACGACTGCGACGACAGCGACCTGACCATCCGTCCGGGCGCGCCGGAGTCCTGCAACGAGGTCGATGACGACTGCGACGGCGTCGTGGACGACAACCCCGCGGACGGCATGACGAGCTACGCAGACGCCGACGGGGACGGCTACGGCGACCCCTACGTCAGCACCAGCGGCTGCGCGATCCCCTCGGGCTACACAGGCGACCGCCAGGACTGCGACGACACCGACTCCGCCGTCTACCCCGGCGCGGAGGAGATCTGCGACGACGGGCGCAAGAACAACTGCAAGGCCGACGATGACCAGATCCGTGAGATCTGCAGCCTCTGGGGCGAGCAAGCCCTGAGCGCGGCGCAGTACGGCGCGGTCGCCGCCTTCGTCGGGGACGTCGACGGGGACGGCACCCCCGACCTGGCCCAGGTCGCCGAGGGCGGCCTCGAGCTGCTGCTGGACCCGCTCGGCGCCGGCGAGGCCGTCTCGATCTCGGGCTCCTCCACGCAGGTCGCGGGCCTGGGAGACGTCGACGGCGACGGCCTGGACGACTTCATCGAGGTCCTGCCCGAGGGCGCCGGCCTCTGGACCGACGGGGTCCAGCGCCTGCTCGAGTCCGGGACCGAGGCCCAGGTCGCGGCGGCCGCGGGAGACCTGGACGGCGACGGCACCAACGACTTCCTGCTGGCCTTCCCGACCAGCGCCGACGAGCGCGGCCTGACCTGGCTCTACCTCGGGGCGGTCAGCGGACTGACCACGGCCGACTACAGCCTGACCGGACAGAGCGCCGGCGACCACGCCGGCAGCGCGCTGGCCCCCACGGACCTGAACGCCGACGGCATCGGGGACCTCCTGATCGCCGCTCCGGACGCCGCGCTCAACGGCACCGGCTCGGGGGCCGTCTTCATCCTGCACGGGCCCATCACCGCGTCGGTGGACCTGGCCGACTTCGACGGCGCGCTGCTGGGCGAGTCCGGGGGCGACCTGGCCGGCACCTCGGTGGACGCCAGGGATGGGGACGGGGACGGCTACGGCGACCTCATCGTCGGGGCCCCTGGCTACGACGGCGGGGCCGGGGTGGCCTGGGTCACCTACGGTCCGTTCTCGGGCATGGAGGGCCTGGCAGGCCGCTCGACCTCAATGCGCTCGACCGGGGCGGGCACCGGACTGGGCCGCGCCGTCGCGCTCGTCGACCTGGACGGCGACGGAAAGCCCGACCCCCTCGTCAGCGACCAGGGCACCGTCTGGATGGCCTACGCCAAGCTGGAGTTCGCGGTCTGGACCACGGACGACGCCGACGGCTTCTTCAGCTCGACCGACCCCGAGGCGGGCCTCGGCGCGACCCTTAGCAGGGGCAACCTGCTCGGCGACGGGTCCGACGACCTGCTGATCGGCGGCGCGGACGGGACCTGGCTGATCCAGGGCTCGGGCCGGTAGCGCGGCCCCCGCGAGGCCGGTAGAAGGCAGCCTCTCGCGAGGTCGCCATGCTCACCTTGATCGCCCTGACCTGGGCGGACGTGCCCGTCCCGACCTACCCCGAGTGCGGTGAGCCCGAGGACGAGGCCAGCTGCCCAGAGGACCTGGACCGCGACTGGGCCCTGCTGTCCTGGGTGCCCTCGGACTACGCCAACGTCGACGCCGCCGAGACCGCCACCGGCATCTCGGCCGACCGGGCGTGGCGCACCACGACAGGCCGCACCGACGTCGTCATCGCCATCGCGGACAGCGGCATCTTCTGGGACGACACGCGCCTGCGCCGCAAGATCGCGCTGAACGCCGCGGAGCTGCCCCTGCCCCAGGACGCGGACGGGACCGAGGGCGCCTACGACCTGGACGGCAACGGCGTGGTGAACGTCGACGACTACGCGGACGACCCTCGCGTGGATCCCAACGGGCACCCCCACGGCGCGCCGGACCTGGTCGACGCCGGGGACCTGATCGTCGCCTTCAGCGACGGCAGCGACCAGGACGGCAACGGCTAC
>CALGIB010000309.1 GCA_937915955.1 uncultured Pseudomonadota bacterium | reverse complement strand
AATCGAAGATCCACCCGATCCCGTCTACAGCGCCCCGCGCCCGAACCCAGCCAGCAGCTTGGCGACCCCGTACTGGTCGTAGGTGTAGACCCCCTGCCCGCCGCCGACCCGGACGTAGAAGCGACGCTGACCCTGGTCCGTCAGGAAGCTGTCGCCGATCTCCAACACTTGCGCGGGGGCCCCGGCCAGCTCCACCGTGATGACCGCCGAGGGTCTGTCCAGCCCGGCCTGGGCCGGCGTGACCCCGTCCGCGATGCCGTGCGCGCGCAGCTGAGCCAGGGTGTTGACGACGAAGATGACCTGCTTGACGTCGGTGTCGACGTGGGCCGGCTCCACCGTCGTCCAGAGCGCCTGCTCGTCCTGCTCGATGACCACCGGCAGCTGCCCGTCGTCCAGGCGGATCCGCGCCACGTCCTCGCGCTGGAAGCTGAGCAGGCTGAGGTTCCGGAAGTCCATGGGGCCCTTCAGCGTCAGCGCGCGATCCGCCGAGGACACCAGGTAGACGTCCTCGACGCCCGACCGCCGGACGTAGGCGCCGCCGTCCACCGAGAGCTGCCCGAACTCGAGCTGCAGCGAGCGACCGTCGACGTCCATCATCGTGACGCGGGACGCCGGGGGGTCCCAGCCGGCGTCGAAGTCCGAGCTGACGGCCTTGCTGGCCCGCAGCACGGCAAGGCTGGTGGCGGTCGCGTCCATGGCGCGCTGGTCGGGGATCAGGTCGGGACGGCCGAGCACGCCCCACTGCCCGAGCTTGGGCTGGCCCACGCTGTCCACCTCGCCAGTGGGCTGCCGCTCGAAGGCGATGACGCCAAAGTCCGGCGTCTCGAGCGCCAGCCCCAGGATCTGCACGCCCTCCCAGTCGGTGACCAGGCGGTTCTTCCAGTGCGTGGGCTCGACCTCGTAGCGAGCGCGGCCGCCGATCTTGGCCCGGTACACCTCGTCGCTGTCCTTGAGCCGCACGAAGCTGCTGCCGCCGGGCACGTCCGCGCCCACCACCAGGCTGATCGCCGGCACGGTGGCCCCCGCGAACAGCTCGACGACGATGCCGTCGCTGTCGTCCAGCAGGTAGTCCTCGAGGTGGCCCCGGTCCACGCGCAGGTCCATGGTCACCGGCTCGTCGAAGGCCGCCAGCAGGGGTCGCAAGGACATGCGATCGGCCTGGGCCTGGTAGGGCTGCAGCACCTGGTAGCCCTGATCCCAGTCGCCTTCGATGACGACCTTGTTCACCTGGCCGCTGGTGATCTCGACGCGGGTCACGTCCTCGCGTGCGAGCGCCGGCAGCGTCGGCAGGTCGGCCACCGGATCGGGCTGGCAGTCGGGCACCAGCAGCAGGCCACCGAAGGCCAGCGTCAGCCCGAGCAGGGCCTGGCTCCTGCGGGTCAGCATCAGGCGGCCTTCTTGCGAGGCCGACGCCGGAAGCTGCGCAGCGCGCCATAGAGGAGCAGCGACCCCAGGGGGACCAGCAGCACCAGCAGCTTGACGAGCAGGCGCTCGCCGCTGTCCATGGGCTCGAGGCTGGCGACCTGCACCGACTTGCTGCGGATGCTGATCAGGTCCTCGTCCTGGGCCATCCAGTCGGCCAGGTTGGCCATGAAGGCCGGGTTGTTCGCGATGAAGTCGGCGCTGCCGGCCACCACGATGCGGGTCGGCGCGGACTCCTCGATGAAGGGCTCGAGCTCGCCGCCGGGCGGGCTGTCCGGGATCTCGCGGCCCCGGAAGCTGCTCACGAAGCTGCCGCTGGCCGTCACCAGCAGCGGCCACTCGCCGACCTCCTCGCTGGGGTCACGGCGCTCGTAGGCGTGGGGCTCCAGCCGCTTGACGGCCTTGATGCGCCCCGAGTCCGGCCCGCTGCGGGCCAGCACCTCGTAGTCCACCGCGGCGGTGTCCTCGGGCACGTCGATGCTGGACACGAAGGGGAAGGTCATCGTGTCCAGGTCCTTGACCACCACCGAGTCCCGCGCCAGGCGCTTGGTCATGGGGATCAGGGGGTAGTTGACCGGCAGGTACTTCAGGTAGTCGCCCTGACGGACCGGCAGCTTCATCTTGCCGTTCTGCACGCGGTCGGCGACCAGATCCTGGTTGAGCTCGACGCCGAAGTGCCCGACCAGCGGCAGCAGGCCGTGGTCCACCTTCTGGGTGCGGAAGGTGCGGAAGTCCGGCTTCAGGTTGCTCAGGAAGAACGCGACCGGCTTGCCCTGCATGATGAACTGGTCGATCTGGTACTGCTCTCGCGCCGAGACCTGGGCCTGGGGGCCGATGATGAACAGCGCGTCCACCGCCTCGGGCACGCCGGTCTCGCCGCCGAGCTGCACGGTCTGCAGGTTGTAGGACTGCGACAGCGTCTTGCGCAGCGCCTCGAGCGGGCCTCGGCCGGTCAGCACGTCCGGCTCGCCGTGGCCACCCAGGAAGCCCAGCGTGCGGATGTCGTCGGCGTCGATCAGGGTCTTGATCGTGCGCGCGACGTCGTACTCGATGGTCTCGACCTGGGTGATGGCGGGCAGCGTCTTCTGCACGTCGCCGTAGATGAACGCCGCGCCCATGTAGACCTGCCGCAGCTCCTGGCGGGACTCGCTGCGGAAGCTGTAGGGGATGGGCGTGATGCCCAGCCGCTGGGCCTCGGCCTGCTGGCTCTCCTCGCGCGGGTCGACGACGGTGAGCTCCATGCGGCCCTGGGACCAGGCCTGGAACTCCTCCAACTTGTCCACCAGGATGCGCTCGTGGTTGTTGTAGGGCGCCTCGAGGTCCTGCGTGAAGTAGACCCGCACCACCAGCGGCTTCTCGAGCCGCCCCATCAGCAGCCGGCCCGCGTGCGAGAGCGTGTGGACGCGGTCCACGGTCAGGTCCAGGCGCTCGAACCAGCGCTGCCCGACCAGGTTGACCAGGACGATGCAGGCCCCGACGAGCAGGAGCTGGAGCCAGCTGTTGGCGAGCAGCTTGAGGCGAAGGCTCACGACAGCCTCCTGCGCTCGAGGCTGAAGACCGCCACGTGCAGGAAGAAGGCGACGACGCTGACGTAGAAGACCAGGTCGCGGGTGTCGAGCACGCCTCGCGACAGGTTCGAGAAGTGACTGTCGAAGCTGAGGTACTGGACCAGCGGCAGGATCGAGCTGGGCACCTGGGACAGGAAGAAGCCCATCACGTAGGGGATCAGGCAGAGCCCCGCGGCCATCACGAAGGCGATGATCTGGTTGTTCGTCAGCGAGCTCGAAGCCGTGCCGATGGCCGCGTAGGCGGCCGCCAGACCGAACAGGCCGAGGTAGCCGCCGACGACCGGGCCCCAGTCCAGGTCGCCGTAGACGGACAGGGCGATTGGGTAGCTGACGGTCAGCGCCAGCGCGATGGCGATGAGCGTGAGCGAGGCCAGGTATTTGCCGAGCACGAGCTGGCCCTCGGCGATGGGCAGCGTGACCAGCAGCTCCAGGCTGCCCGAGCGCGACTCCTCGGCGAACAGGCGCATGGTCACCGCGGGGACCAGTAGCAGCAGGAACATGGCCTCCCAGAAGAAGACCACCCGCATCGAGGCGACCCCGGCGTCGAAGATGTCGTTGAGGAGCAGCGCGAACACCGCCACCAGCGCCAGGAAGACCGGGACGACGATGTAGGCCAGCGCCGAGTTGAAGGTGCTGGCCAGCTCGCGCTTGTAGATGGCCAGGACGATGCGCAACGGTTCGGTCTCCAGGCGGCCACAGGACCTATCGAGGGCTACGTCGTCGGGCCACACAGCGTGAGGAGGCCGCGCGGCGCCCAGCCTCCCGAGCGAGCGCTGCGTCGCCCCGACCAGCGGGCTCGCGCCCGCCTGGGCAACGGAGCCGAGCAGTGCGAGCATGGCGGCGAGGACGCTCCATGCCGAAGACCCGCAGAATCACCCTGACGTTGCCGGGCGCCACCGCGGCCGAGGTCGCCGAGCGGCTCCGCGCCAAGACGAAGACGGCGCTGTTTCCTACCTTCTCGAACCCCCTGCGCGGCCGCGGCCCCGAGCCGCTGGCGGGCCGAGTGAGCGAGGACGGCTTCCGCGTGGCGCTGAACGAGGCCGGCTACAAGCGCGTCGAGCCCGTGGCCCGAGCCACGATCGAGCAGACCGAGGGCGGCGTCACGGTCACCGGCGAGGTGGGCATCGCGCCCTTCATGGTCTGGCTGCTGCGCCTCAACTACCTGTTCGCGGTCGCGGTCTGCCTGGGGGTCGGCGCCCAGCTGATCGGAGACGGCGAGCCGGCTTGGTTCGCGGCGCTGTTTGCGTTCATGGTCGTGGCGAGCACGGTGGCGGTGGGGTGGAACGTCAGCCGGGCCGAGGGGCGCCTGCCCGAGCTGGCGCAGCTCGTCGAGGGCGCGCTGATCGAGGCCAGCGCGGCCGCCCCCGAGGCCCAGGTCGACACCGAGGCGGCCGAGGAGCTCGAGAGCAAGCGGCGGGCCGCCGCCGCCCAGCGCCAGGGCTGAACCGAAGGGGACCTCAGTCGTAGAAGCGCTCTCCGGCCGAGGCCATGTCCCGGAACTTCGCGGCCGGCTTGAACCGCTCCCCGTGCCGCGCCGCCAGCTCCGAGAGCCGCGCCACCAGCTCGGGCAGCCCGTAGCGATCGGCGTAGGCGCAAGGCCCGCCCGTGTTCGGCGCGAAGCCCAGCCCAAAGATGGCGGCGATGTCGGCGTCCCGCGCGCTGTTGAGGATGCCCTCGTCGAAGGCCCGGCCCAGCTCGGCCAGCTGCGCCAGCATCAGGCGCTCCTGGATCAACACCAGCCCGGTCTCCGAGGGCCGCGCGGCCGTGAGCTCGGAGAGCCCCGACCAGATGGTGCGGGTCTGCCAGTCGTAGAAGCCCTGGCCCACGATCTTGCCGTTGCGGCCCAGCTCGACCAGCCTCAGCACCAGGTCGATGCCCGGCAGATCCAGCGCCTCGCCGGTCACCAGCTCGCGGCTCGTGAAGGCCTTGGCCCCCAGCGACAGCGTGACCTCGTCGAAGACCTTCAGCGGCGGCATCACCATGCCCGCGGCCCGCGCGGCGTACTCGACCAGCACCGGATCGTGCCCCTCGGCCACCAGCTGCGCGCCCTCGATCAGGTAGCTGGCGAAGAAGCGCGACGTGAAGAAGCCGTAGCCGTCGTTCACGACCACGCTGACCTTCTTCAGCGCGTCTCCGAAGGCCAGGCAGCGGGCCAGGGTGCGCTCGCTGGTGTGCTCGGTCGTGATGATCTCGAGCAGCGGCATCTTCTCGACCGGCGAGAAGAAGTGCAGCCCGATGAACGCGCTCCTGTCGGCGCTGTGCTCGTTGAGCATGCCGATCGGGATGGCCGAGGTGTTGCTCGCCCAGATCCCGTCCTCGGCCAGCAGCCCCTGCAGGCGCCGCAGCTCTGCGTGCTTGATGGACAGCACCTCGGGGACGGCCTCGATGATCAGGTCGCTGCCGCGGATCGGCTCGTCCTCGAGCGTCAGCGCGACGCGCTGAAGGAGCGCGGTGCGGGCGGCCTCGTCCAGGCGGCCCAGCTCGCCGGCCTGCTCGTGGATGTGGGCCTGTGCCCGCTCCAGCTGCGAACCCGAGACATCCTTGAGCACCACCGAGAAGCCCGCCTTCGCGCAGATGAAGGCCAGGCCGGCGCCCATCATGCCGGCCCCCAGAATGGCGACCTTCTCGATGCCGTGGGGCAGGACCCCGGGCAGCCCGGCGTGCTTGAGCACGGCGGTCCGGTGGAAGAAGAAGGTCCGGATCATGTCCTTGGCCTGGTCCGAGGTCGCCAGGTGGGCGAAGGCCCGCGCCTCGACCTCGAGCCCCCGGTCGAAGCTCAGGCCCAGGCCCTCGTGGATGACCTGCAGCGCGGTCTCGGCCGCCGGGAAGGCCCCCGCGGTCTTCTTCTGCAGGAAGCCGGCGGCCCCGATGAAGACGTTGCGCGCCATGGGGGTGCCGGGCCGCACCCCGCCAGGGAAGCTCCAGCGCTTCTGGTCCCAGGGCTGGGCGTGCTTGGGGTGGGCCTCGATGAAGGCCAGCGCGGCCGCCATCAGGCTGTCATGGTCGGGGGCGAGCGCGTCCACGAAGCCCTTCCTGGCCGCCTGGGGTGCGCGCAGCGGCTGGCCCGCGCCGATGTGCTCGAGCGCTCGCTGGATGCCGACCAGGTAGGGCAGCCGCTGGGTGCCGCCGGCGCCGGGGATGAGGCCGAGGGAGACCTCGGGCAGGCCCACCTGGATCTTCGGGCTGTCCAGCGCGATGCGGTGGCTGCAGGCCAGGGCGATCTCGTAGCCGCCGCCCAGCGCCGCGCCCTCGATGCAGGCCACGACCGGCACGCCCAGCCTCTCGAGGCGACGGAAGGTCTGGTTCAGCGCCACGCTGCCCTGGTAGACGACCGCGGCGTCGCGCTCGCCGTAGAGCCACTCCAGGTCGGCCCCGGCGCAGAAGTCGCGGTGCCCGCTGGTCAGCAGCACGCCGCGCAGGCCCTCGGCGCTCTCCAGCTCCTCGACGGCCCCGGCCAGCGCCCGGATCAGGGGCTCGCCGATGACGTTGGCCCGTCCGGGCAGCTTCATGGTCAGGGTCGCGACGCCCTCGTTCAGCGCGATGGTGATGCCCATGTTCAGACCCTCTCGACGATGGTGGCGATGCCCATGCCGCCGCCGATACACAGCGTGACCAGGCCGACGCTCAGGTCGCGGCGCTCGAGCTCGTCCAGGACGGTGCCGAGCAGCATCGCGCCCGTGGCCCCCAGGGGGTGACCCAGCGCGATGGCGCCGCCGTTGACGTTGACCCGGTCGTCGTCCACGTCGAAGCGCTGCATGAAGGCCAGCGGCACGGCCGCGAAGGCCTCGTTGACCTCGAACAGGTCGATGTCCTGGATGGACATGCCCGCCTTCTTCAGCGCCCGCTCCGTCGCCGGCATCGGCCCCGCCAGCATCAGGACCGGCTCGTCCCCGACCACCGCGGTGGCCCGGATGCGCGCCCGAGCCCGCAGCCCGTGGCGCTCCCCCGCCGCGGCGTTGCCCACCAGGACCGCCGCCGCGCCGTCCACGATACCCGAGCTGTTGCCGGCGTGGTGGACGTGGTGGATGCGCTCGATCTGCGGGTAGGCCTTGCGGGTCAGGGCGTCCAGACCGAACTGGGTGCCCATCACCTCGAAGGCCGGGTTCAGCTTGGCCAGGCCCTCGATCGTGGAGCCGGGCCGGGGGTACTCGTCGACCTCCAGGATGGTCAGGCCCGAGGCGTCCCGCACCGGCACCAGGCTCTTGCCGAAGGCCCCCACCTCGATGGCCGAGGCCGCGCGATGTTGGCTCTGCAGCGCGAAGGCGTCCACGTCCTGGCGGGTGATGCCGCTCAGCGTCGCGAGCAGGTCCGCGCTGATGCCCTGGGGCACGATGCCTCGGCCCAACACCAGGGGCGGGTCGAACATCGCGCCGCCGTCGCTGCCCATCTTCACGCGCGACATGGACTCGACGCCGCCGGCGATGACCAGATCCTGGAAACCCGAGGCCACCAGCGCCGCGGCCTGGTTCACGGTCTCCAGGCCCGAGCCGCAGTAGCGGTTGACCGTCTGCCCGGGGGGACCGTCGCCCAGCCCGGTGAGCAGGACCGCGGCCCGCGCGATGCAGCTGCCCTGCTCGCTGGTCTGGGTGACGCAGCCGACGATGACGTCATCCACCACGTCAGCAGCCAGCTCGTTGCGCCGCTGGAGCGCGTCCAGCACGCCGACGAGCAGCCTGACGGGGGCCACGGTGTTCAGGGCGCCGCTGTCCTTGCCCTTGCCTCGGGGCGTGCGGACGGCGTCATAGACGAAGGCGTCTGGGAGGGCGGCAGGGGCCACGACGGTCTCCTTGTTTGCTTAGCATGCTCAGGTTAATGCCCAGCATGCTAAGCGACCACCTGCAAAGACGCCGCGCCGAGACCGGCATGGTGCTCGAGTTCGCGCGCATCGCCAGCCTCGTGGACCAGCGCGTGAAGGCCCTGTTCGCCCAGCACGGGCTGGACGTCACCCCGCAGCAGAGCCGGGTGCTCATGGTCCTGTTCGAGGCCCGCGCCCCGCTCACCGCCCGTGAGCTGGCCGGCCGCATGGGCCTGGCCGAGCCGACCATGGCCCGCTTCGTGAAGTCCCTGGAAGCCGGCGGCTGGCTGACGCGCGCCCGCGATCCCGGCGATCAGCGCTGCTGGATGCTGCACCCCACCGAGCAGGCGCGCGCCGCGCTGCCTCGCTTCATCGCCGTGTCCAACGCGGTGATGGACCGCCTCTTCGCCGATCTCGAGGTCGGCGATGTGGCCCGCCTGGCCGAGCAGGTAAGCACCCTGAGAGCCAAGCTCGACGCCACCTGAGCGCGCCTCCCGTATCCTGACGCTCGAATGAGGCGCGGAACCCCGATCGAGCTGCTGTACCGGGCCCACCGGGACCGCGGCAATGGCTTGTTGCTGCTCGAAGGTCCTCTGGGCATCGCGCGCCTCTGGATCGCCGGCGGCAGGGTGCGCTACCTCGAAGGCATCCCCCCCCTGGCGCTGAACCAGCTCTGCCCCATCGGCTTGGAGCTGGCGCGCGAGTCCGGGCCGGACCTGGAGCTGCTCTTCCGCGAGGGCGTCGGGCCCGACCAGGCCATCGAGGCGATGGCCGAGGACCTGGCGGACTACCTGGGTCGGGTGGTCGAGCGCGGCGGCGCGAATGGGAGCTGGACCCCGGGCGTCGA
Organism: uncultured Pseudomonadota bacterium; assembly: GCA_937915955.1. Lineage (GTDB taxonomy): Bacteria > Myxococcota_A > UBA796 > UBA796 > CAJQPC01 > JAAESX01. The sequence goes on along the minus strand of CALGIB010000309.1, from coordinate 2,970 downwards.
GTCCCCTCCGGGCGCCTTCCCGCTGACCCGCAGCGCCATGTGGATCCTCAGCCGAGGGCTGCGCGCCCACCGCCACCCCGACGCCGTGGCCGCCGCGCTCAAGGACGCCTGGGACGTCGAGATCCGCTGCGAGATGCCCCCCGCCGAGGCGCTCGATGGCCTGGATCCCATCGCCCTCCGCACGCTGCGCCACGCCATGGACTGCGAGAGCCTGGGCGACCTGGTGTTGCACAGCGGGCGGGGCGGCACCGAGCGCGAGCGCCACGCCTGGCGCGCCATCGACCTGCTGCTTCAGCTGCGCCTGTTGAAGCTGGGCGCCGAGGACAAGAACCTCGAGTGGAGCGAGGACGTCACGGGCCCCCTTCCCGGCATGGACGAGGCCTGGGAGCCGGCCCACCTGCCCGAGGAGATGATCGGCGCCGAGCGCGAGATCTCCACCCTGTTCGACCACGCCACGCGCCCGCTGCCGCAGATCGACTTCGACGACGAGGGCGAGCCCTGGGACGACGAGGACTCGATCGACACGGCGGTCCCCCCGGCGCCGCCGCTGCAGGCGGAGCTCGCCCGGCTTGGGGCCCTCTGCGTGGAGGTCAACCCGCTGGTCATCTGCGAGCTCGAGACCGACACCCTGCACGGGCCCGTCACCCAGGAGCAGATCGCCAAGGCCTACCGAAGCGGCATGGTGCGCTTCGCCCCGGGCAACTTCCTGGACTCGCCCGCGCACACGCTCCAGGCCAGCAAGAGCCTGGCCTCGCTGCTGCGCGACGGGCTGGAGTCGGTCAAGACCCCGCTCATCCTGGCGGCCTGGCTGCGGGATCTGCGCTCCTTCCAGCGCCCGAACCGCCCGGACGTGGACAGCGAGCGCAGGGCCTCGGAGCTCTTCGAGGAGGCCCGCGACCTGGCCGCCGACCGCCACTGGAACGAGGGGCTGGCAGCCGTGACCAGCGCGCTGACCCTGGACCCCACCGCCACGCACTACCGCATCCTGCAGATCTTCCTGCTGGTGGCGACCCGGCGCATGGCCCCAGAGGACGGCGTGCTGAACCTGGACGGCCTGGATCTGGACGACCCCCGCGCCCAGGCTCAGGCCCAGGTGACCGCGGGGCGCCTGCTCAAGGCCGCGCGACGGCCGAGCGACGCGCTGGACCGCTTCCGGCTCGCGCTGCGGCTGGACCCGGATCGCCGGGACGCGCGGCTGGAGCTGGAGTTCGCGAAGGGCTGAGGTGCGTCCCCGGGCCAGCTGGCCCGGATCCTGGAGTTCACCAGGCGAAGCACCCCGGAGCCCGAGGGCCCCAGGGTGCGGATGATCTAGCCCTTGACGCAGACCACCTGCCGGAGCGTATGCACGATCTCCACCAGGTCACGCTGGGCCGCCATGACGGCGTCGATGTCCTTGTAGGCCATCGGCGTCTCGTCGATCACGTCCTTGTCCTTGCGGCACTCGACGTGGGCGGTGGCCGCGCGGTGGTCGCTCAGCGTGAAGCTGCGGCGCGCCTGCCCGCGCGACATCGCCCTCCCAGCGCCGTGGCTGCAGCTGCAGTAGGCGTCTGGGTTGCCCTTGCCGCGCACGATGAAGCTGCGCGCCCCCATGCTGCCCGGGATGATGCCCAGCTGGCCCGCCTGCGCGGACACCGCGCCCTTGCGGGTGAGCCAGACCTCGTCGCCGAAGTGGGTCTCCTTCTGCACGTAGTTGTGGTGGCAGTTCACCGCCGACTCGAGCGCCTTGAAGCGGTAGCCCAGAGCCTTGCCGGCCGCCTTCACGACCGCGGCCATCATGATCTCGCGGTTGACGCGGGCGTAGGACTGGGCCCACCCGACCGCCTCGACGTAGTCGTCGAAGGCCTCGGAGCCCTCGCGCAGGTAGGCCAGGTTGTGGTCCGGCAGGCTCGCCAGGTGCTGCTTCATGTCGAGCTGAGCCAGCTCGATGAAGGTGCGCCCGATGGCGTTGCCGACCCCGCGGCTGCCGCTGTGCAGCATGAACCACACGCGGTCCTCCTCGTCGAGGCAGACCTCGATGAAGTGGTTTCCGGTGCCCAGGGTGCCCAGGTGGTTGCGGTTGTTCGTGCGGCGCAGGCGCGGCTGTCCGTCACAGACGCGCTCGAAGCCCTGCGCGAGCTCGGCCCAGCGCGCGTCCACGTGCTCCGGGACCTCGCCCCAGGCGCCGCGATCGCCGCGCTTTCCCGAGCCCGAGCGGCCATGCGGCACGGCCTTCTCGAGCGCCGAGCGCACCTGGGCCAGCGAGTCCGGCAGCCGCCGGGCGCTCATGTCCGTGCGCACGGCCATCATCCCGCAGCCGATGTCCACGCCGACCGCCGCCGGGATGATCGCGTACCGGGTCGGGATCACCGAGCCGATCGTGGCGCCCATGCCCACGTGCACGTCCGGCATCACCGCGACGTGTCCGTGCACGACGGGGACACGGGCCATGTTCGAGAGCTGGGCCAGCGCGCCCTCGCCGACGGCCACGCCCTGGGTCCACGCCTTGATGTCGACACCGTCCGAGACGGTGTGGGTCACGTGAGACATCGTCTCCTCCACGGGCCCCCCAGGGCCAGACGGCCGCAAGGCTAGCCGCCGACGCCCGTGAGGCAAGCGGTTAGGCCCCCAGAATGGCCGATTCCCGCCGAGAGCAGCAGCGCCTCGAGACCCGAGGGAGGGTCTTCGCCGCCGCCGTCGAGGTCTTCCGAAGGGACGGCGTCACCGCCTCGAAGATCGAGGACATCACCCGGCTGGCCGAGGTCAGCCGGGGCACCTTCTACTTCCACTTCCCGACCAAGGAGCACGTGCTCACGGAGCTGCTGCTGGTCGAGGAGGCCGCGCTGGTCGATCGGGTCGAGGCGGTGGACGACCAGGCCCCCATCGAGCAGGTGCTGGCCGCCGCGGCCCAGGCGATCGCCGACCGCTGGAGCGAGGAGCCCGAGCTCTTCGTCGAGGTGGGGGTCATCGGCCTGCGGAACACGGCCGCCACGC
>CALGIB010000308.1 GCA_937915955.1 uncultured Pseudomonadota bacterium | reverse complement strand
CTGCTGGAGGCCGCGCTCCTGCGCCTCGGCCAGGTCCGCGGCGTGCAGCACGGTCAGGCGCGCGATCTGATGCACGAAGTCGATGTCCACGACGTCCAGGGTGTCCTCGACGGTGTGGTAGGCCGGCGGCAGCGGATAGGTCCCCGCGTGCAGCGCGGGCATGCCGGCGTCCCAGAAGGGCGCGTGGTCGCTGCGCGCGTCGCCGCCGAAGGTCTCCTGGTCCACGGCCCCCACCTCGAGGGATCCGTCCAGGGCCTGCGCGCTGGCCTCGAGCGCTCGCGCGGCGCTCTCCCAGCGGGCGTCGAAGGACACGAAGAGCCAGTCCGCTTGGCCCGGGTTGTGCCCCACCGGGTCCAGGATCAGGGCCATGTGTACCGGCCCCTCCAGCTGCTGGACGTGGTGGGTCGAGCCCAGCAGCCCCTGCTCCTCGGCCGAGAACAGCACGACGTGGATGGAGCGGCGGAAGCTGCCCTCCCAGCCGCTCAGCACGCGGGCGGCCTCGAGCAGCGCGGCCACGCCGCTGGCGTCGTCGTCGGCGCCGGGGGCCGGGTCCGCCTCGGCGTCCCAGCCCTCGGTGCGCGAGGCGGTCGAGTCGTAGTGGGCGCCCAGCAGCACCGGCTCCAGGTCCTCGCTGCCCTCGATGACGAAGATCAGGTTGGCCAGGTCCTCGCGCTCGGCCCTGAACGGCTCGACGCGGACCGCTCCCAGCTGCCCCAGCTCCGCCTCGAGCCAGGCCTGGGCCCTCGCGATGTCCGGGTGGTGGATGTTCCTCGACTCGATCGGCGCGCCGTCCAGCTCCTGGTCGCCGGTCAGGACCCGCAGGCTGCGCTCGATCCCGTCGCGGTCCACGCGGTCGGCCAGGGTCGTTCCCGGCGAGGCCGCCGCGGCCGGGAGCAGAGCCAGGAGCAAGGTCATGCCGCACCATAGCCGCCGGAGCTGGCCCGGATCCTGCGCCGGACCCCCGATGGGGCTGGACGACCGCAGGTTAGTCGGCCTCCTACCCTGACTTCGGTGGCTTCATGATCTTCGCCCTGTTGGCCTGCGCCGGCGACGATGTCCTGCTCGACTCCGGCCCGACCTGCGACATCACCATCGACTCGACGGACCCCTCGCAGGGCTCGACCGATCACTACTTCCGCGGGCCGCTCCTGTTCGAGCTCTCCGAGCCCGACCCCACGGCCACGGTGGTGGCTCCATTCGCCGGTACGCAGACCGTCGACGGCGACTACGTGATCTTCACGCCGGACGAGCCGCTGAAGCCCGACACCGACTACGCCGTGACCTTCGACTACTGCCACGGCGCGCCCGAGATCGCCTTCTCTACCTCGTCGCTGGGCGCGCCGGTCGAGGACACCTCGTCCCTGGTAGGGCGCACCTACGCGGTGGACTTCAGCGAGGGCCGCTTCATCGAGGGCGACGAGATCGGCGAGCTGCTGTCGACCTTCTTCGGTCGCCGGCTGCTCGTGCAGGTGCTCGACTACCGGGACGAGGGCGTGGACTTGCGCGTCGCGGTCAGCAAGGTCGTCAGCGACCAGCAGGAGCCCTGTCGCCGCACGACGGACCTCGAGGGCCTGGACATCACCGCCTCGCCCTACTTCTCCTTCGCCACGGACGAGTTCAGCTTCGGCGCCTACGAGGGCGAGCTGACCTTCCTGGACTTCTCCGTGGACGGCACCTTCGCCGCGGACGGCGCGGCCATCGGCGGCGTGGGCTTCAGCCTGACGCTGCGGGTGTCCGAGCTGGTGCCCATCCTGGGCGTCGGGGACGAGGACGAGCTCTGCGAGCTGGCCGACCAGCTGGGCGTGGCCTGCGAGCTCTGCGGCGGGCAGACCTGCGTGACCATCTCGGCGGATCGCATCCTTGCCCCCGAGGTGGACATCGACCTGGCCTCGCTGGCCCCCGAGGACCTGCCGGCCGAGTGCTTCGAGGACTGATCAGATGCCCGTGACGTCGCTGTGCCGCTTCAGGGTCCAGCGCAGGTCCAGCGCGCCGGTGCCGTAGGCGGGCAGCTCCAGCTCCCAGCGCACGAAGCCGTCGGCGTCGGGGGTCTCGCCCTGCACCTCGACCTTGACCTTCTCGATCTCGCTGACGGGCACGCGCTCGAGCACCTGCACGCGGCGCGGTTCGGGGCCGATGTTCGAAAGCTTCAGGTCGACCACGTGCTCGGTGGCCCTCCAGCTGGAGAGCATGCGCGCCTCGAGGTCCTCGCTCCTCTCGGCGCGGTGGACGCGCAGCGACGGATCGGGGCCCCAGCCGAGCTCGAAGCGCTCGCCCGGGGCCACGAACAGGGTCCTGGTGCGGCCCACGAAGCCGCTGTCCCGGACCAGATCGACGGGGCCGGCCAGCACCGGGTGGGGGCTGGCGTTGTCGGCCTCGGTCTTCAGGATCACCGCGCTCAGCACCTGGGCCTTGAGCTCCAGGCTGAGGCTGGCCTCCGAGGTGAAGTCGAACAGCGGCACGCGGTGGGGCCGCCCGTCCGAGGGCACCGTCGCCTGGCGCCCGCCCAGGTGCTGGGCCTCGCCGCCGTCGTCGACGCCAGGCAGCTGGGAGCTGCTGCGGCTGCCTCCCAGGCCCGTGGTCTGGATGCTCTGCTCGCGGGCCTCGACGCGCACCTGACTGCCGGTCTTCTGGGCGCGCAGCACCTCGGCGCTGAGCCTGGGGGGCTCGACCCCCAGGCTGGGGCGCTCGGTGGAGACGCGCAGCTCGACGTCGGTCCAGTCCTCGCCGGTGTTCTGCCAGACGCAGGCGTCGGAGCGCCAGCGGAGCTGGTCCCCGTCCAGGCGAGCCTGGTGCCAGGGGCGCCAGCAGGCGCAGGGCACCAGGTACTCGAGCTCGAGCTCGGCGGGCTGGCCCTGGCCCTGCAGCTCGATGCTCAGGAGCAGCCGGTGTCGGGTCCTGGGGCTGCGGGCCTGGGCGAGGCGAGTCCGCAGATCCTGGAGGCCGCGCTCGCGCTCCTCGAGGTCGTGGCGCAGGCGCACCAGGGCCAGGCGGACCTGGGACTCCTCGGCGCTCAGCGCTCCCAGGCCCCGAGCCCAGGCCTGGGCGTCCGAGCGCCCCCAGGCTGCGTCCTCGCTCAGCTCGCCGAGGTGCAGGCGCTGGCTGCTGGCCCAGAGCTCCAGCTCGACCCGCAGCGCCTCGGCCTGGCGCGTGGCGGCCTCGAAGGCCTGGCGGGCCTGGATCAGGCGCTCCTCGAGCAGGGCCTCGTCCAGCTCGGAGGGGCGCTCCAGGCGCTCGCGCTGGATGCGGCTGCCGACCAGCTGCGCGCCCTGGACGCGCACGCTCAGGCTCTTGTCGGCCAGCACGGGGGCCAGCTCCAGCTCGACGACGCGGCGCCCATGGAAGGCCTCGATGCGACCTCGGCGGAGGACCTGGGCGCGGTCCTCGAGCACCGTGACGCGGGTGATGGGGAGGCTCATCGCTCCCTCCGGTTTCCGCCGACCAGCTCGTGCTCGGTGGGCAGCCTGACGACGTAGTGCAGCGCGCAGGTGCGGGCCTGGCCGGGGGGCACCTGCAGCTCCCAGCGGTGGCTGCCCTCGATCGGGGGATCCTGCTCGTAGGGCTGCCAGTCCGGCGAGACGGAGACCAGCTCGACGCTCACCTCGTCGTCGTGCTCGCCGCTGGTCGGCAGGCGCTCGCGCAGCTCGACGGTGGCGGGGGCGGCCAGCAGGTTGCGCACCTCGACGTCGACCTCGTGGTGCAGGTCCTGGGTGCGCCCGAACAGGCCGCTGCTGTCCTCGCGGTAGCGCGCGTTGCGGGCCACCTTGAGCTTCTGTTCGACCCCCAGGCCCAAGTCCAGCCGCCCTCGACCGGGGGTGGGCGCCAGCTGGGCGGTCAGCAGCCAGCCCCCGTCGACCAGCACGTCGCAGGGGCCACGGAGCAGCGGCGCGTCCAGGGGGTTGCGCCAGCGCAGGGTGCGGAAGACCTGCTCGGACACCCTCGGCACGCAGACGTAGCGGGGCTGGACCGGGGTCGCGGCGGTCTTCAGCTGCAGGCTGTGGAAGACGCCGTCGCTGGGCACGGACTGCCGGTGATCGGCCACCCAGGCGTGGTCGAAGCCGTCCTCGGAGCGCGCCAGGGTGTGGCCGCGGGGGCCGCTGCTGGAGTCCCCTCGGTGGGCGGGGGCCCTGGGCGGCGGATCGAGCTCCAGCGAGGTCTGGGCGTGGCCCAGCCGCATGCGGCCGTAGTCCAGCTGCTCGGTCTGGGCGCGCAGCTCGGGTGGGGGCGCGGGGGCGCGCGTGTCGGCGCCGCCGGCTCGGGGCGCGGAGCTCTTCATGCGCCGCGCGGGCATGGACTGGGATCGGACCGGCGAGGCCGCCATGGGCGCTGGAGGCGGCATGGGGTGCGCCTGGACGCTGTCCACGGCCAGGGAGCCGGCGACGAACTCGGGCGCTTCGTCGAGCTCCTCGTCGAGCGCGTTCGCGGCGAAGGCCGCCTCCTGGGCGGCGGGCTGGGGCTTGGGAGCTGGCTCGGCCCGCGGGCTGGCCGAGGGCTTGGACGTCGGCGCCGGGAAGGCCCGGCGGTAGTCCTCGAGCAGAGCGCTGGCGCCCTGGGGGGGCTCTCTCCAGCCGGCGCG
>CALGIB010000307.1 GCA_937915955.1 uncultured Pseudomonadota bacterium | reverse complement strand
GGTAGAACGCGCGCTCCTCGGGGGAGGCCCCCGGGATGCTAGGCAGCGCGCCCAGCAGGGTCTGCCCCAGGTGCCGCTCGACGTCCGCCCCGTCCAGGATGGACTCGGTCAGGCGCTCGCGGACCCAGGCCAGGCCCAGGCCCCCGGACAGGCCCACGACCAGGCCGCCCATCAGGTTCAGCGGGATGTTCGGCGACACCGGGCGGGTGGGCGGCAGGGCCGGATCGACCAGGCGCACGTCGTTCAGGCGCGAGCTGGCCTCGAGATCCACCTCGGCCCCCCGCTCGCCCAGCGAGGCGTACAGGCGCTTGGCGCGCTCCTCCTCCAGCGCCAGGCGGCTGAAGCCCTCCCGCAGCCGCTCCTTGTCCAGCAGCTCGGCCCGCACGGCCTCGAGCTCCTGGTTGATCTGGTCCTCCTGCCGGTGAAGCTCGCGCAGCTGGGCCTGCTCCCGATCGACGATCTCGGTGACCTGCTCGGCCACCAGCGCGTCGATGCTCTCGATGTGCTGGGCGGCCTGCTTGTGCTCGGGGTGCTGCTCGCCGTAGCGCGCCAGCACGTCGGCGTAGCGGGTGGTGATGGTGGCCCGCTCGCGCAGCATCGCGGTCAGGCTGGGGTCCTCGAGCATGCCGGCCAGCACGTCGGTCTCGCCCCGGGCCAGCAGGCGCTTGTGCTCGCCGAGGGTGCCCTCGAGCTCCGCGCGCCGGGCGGTGGCCTCGCCCAGGGCCCGCTGCAGCGCGTCCCGGCGGCTGGTCACGGCGTCCACGTTGCCCTCGATGTCGACGACGTCGTTGGCCTCCTTGAACTGCAGCAGCGCCGAGGTCGCCGCGTCCACCTCGGCCCGGTAGGCCCGGGTCTTGTCGTCCAGCCAGACCCGCGAGGTCCGGGCCGCGTCGGTGCGGGAGGCCAGGTTGCCCTCGGTGTAGACCTCGGCCACGAGGTTGGCCAGGACCGCGGCGCTCCTGGGGTCGGTGTGCCGGACCCGGACCTCGACCAGCTGGGTGTCCTCCCTTGGACCCGCCGAGAGCATGGACCCCAGCTGCCCGACGCTGTCTGCGCTGGCGTCCAGGTCTGTGAAGCCCAGCTCGACGTAGCGCCGCAGGACCTCCTCCCGGACGCTGCGACTCTGGAGGATCTGGATCTGGGTGCGCGCCCGGTCGCGGCTCTCCATGTACCCGGCGGCGTCGCTCTGGACCGAGGTGGACAGCTGCACCTCGCGCCCGGCCCGGGGCATGAGCTGCACGACCGCCACGGCCTGGTACTCCTTGGTCGCCACCATGGAGCCGACGAGCGCGGCGCCGAGCGTCCCGACGAGGAACACGAGCAGCACCGGCCACTGCCGCGTGAGGATCAGCCAGAGAGGCCGCAGGTCCAGGCCTGCGCTGGGGTTGGTTTCGGCGGAGCGGTTCACGGGCGTCCCCGGTCTACCATGCTTCCGTGAGCCTCTCCCTCGACCGCGGCGCGCTGACCCTGAGCCTGGACTTCGAGCTGGTCTGGGGCAGCCGGGACCTGCTGGATCCCGAGGCCCTGAGCCGGCAGGCGGCGGTCACGCGAGCGCAGGTCTTTCCGGCCCTGCTGGGCATGCTCTCGCGCCACGGCATGCAGGCGACCTGGGCCACCGTGGGCCACCTCTTCCTGGAGCGCGCCGAGCCGGGCCTCCACCAGCGCCTGAGCCCGCCCACGCACAGCTGGATGAGGCGGCCGTGGCTCGAGGGCGTGCCCCCGGGCCCCGAGGCCGAGGCCCCCACCTTCTACGGCCGCAGCCTGGTGCAGCGGCTGCTCGAGGCGGGCCAGGAGGTGGGCAGCCACGGCTTCACCCACGCCATCTTCGGGGACGAGGGCTGCAGCGCCGAGGTCGCCCGCAGCGAGCTGTCCAGCAGCGTCCGCGCCGCCGCGGAGCTGGGCGTGGGCTTGCGCAGCTTCGTCTTCCCGCGCAACCGCATCGGACACCGCGAGCTGCTCGTAGAGCACGGGTTCGGCTGCTACCGGGGACTGGACGCGAGCTGGCACAGCGACCCCGAGGCCTTCCGTCCCCTGGCCCGCCTGGCTCACCTGGCCGAGGTCGCCCGGGGCAAGCAGGCCCCCACCGTGCTGCCCTTCCGGGACGAGCACGGGCTGTGGTGCATCCCCGGATCGGCCTCCTTCCTGCCCATCGACGGCGTGCGCCGGCTGATCCCGGTACGCCAACGCGTGAAGCGCGCGACCCGCTGCCTCGAGGCCGCCAGCCGGGACCGGCGCATCGCGCACCTCTGGCTGCACCCCATCAACCTGGCCTCGAACCCTCCGCTGCTGCTGGGCATGATGGAGCGGGTGCTGGACCACGCCGCCCGCTTGCGCGACCAGGGGCGGCTCGAGGTCCTCTCGATGGGCCAGGTGCTGGACCGCTGCCAGGCCTGATCTCACGATCCCGGCCTCAGCAGCACCGTCTGCACGGTCTTGAGCAGGATGACGATGTAGAGGATGGGGCTCATCTCCTGCACGGCGTAGAGCTCGTACGACAGCTTCTCGGCGGCGTCCTCGTCGGTGGCGCCGTAGCCGTACTTGACCTGGGCCCAGCCCGTCACGCCGGGGGCCACGGCGAATCGCAGCGCGTAGAAGGGGATCTTCTCCTTGAGCCGCTGCACGAAGAAGGCCCGCTCCGGGCGGGGCCCGACCATGGACATGTCGTCCAGGATCACGTTGTAGAACTGCGGCAGCTCGTCGATGCGCGTGCGGCGAAGGAAGCGCCCGATCGGCGTGACCCGCGGGTCCCCGGAGCCCTTGGACCACTTGGGCACCCCGTCGGCCTCGGCGTCGGTGCGCATCGTGCGCAGCTTGATGATGTGGAAGGGCACCTCGTCCTTGCCCAGGCGCTCCTGCGTGTAGAACACCGGGCCGCGCGAGGTGAGCTTCACTGCCACCGCCGCCAGGGCGACCACGGGCAGCGTCACCAGCGCGCCGAAGCCGGCCAGCAGGAGGTCCGTGAGCCGCATGAGCGACTGCTCGAAGCGGGACAGGCGGGTGAACCCGGAGCCGAAGATCAGGCTGTTCTTGGAGACCGAGTACAGCGGAATCTTGCCCGTCAGGCGCTTGTAGACCGAGGTCATGTCCTCGATCTCGATGCCCTGGGACTTCAGGCGCAGCAAGCTCTCGGTCAGCGGCCCCCCGAGCGCGCCGCGGAAGGCCACGACGATGTGATCGACGTAGTGCTCGTCCACCAGCGCGTGCAGTTCGGTAGAGCCGCCCAGCCGGTTGAACTCCTCGGGGCTGCACTCCTCGGTGTCGTCGTCGGGCAGGTCGTTGTGGCGCCTCGTGTAGG
>CALGIB010000306.1 GCA_937915955.1 uncultured Pseudomonadota bacterium | reverse complement strand
ACACCTGGCTGCGCCACATCCAGGTCGCGCTCGTCACGGCCGGCGCCGCGCTGCTGGTCTGGTGGGTGCTGCTGGCCTGGGTCTGGATGGGCGGGGCGAGCTGGGGGCTGTTCCAGGACGGCATGTTCCTGATGGCAGGCCTGGCAGGGGCTACGGGCATGGCGAGCGTCCTGGCCGAGGCGCAGCTGCGGCGGGTGCACCCCGTCTGGCGGCTGACGCGGCCCTTGCTGGCCGGGGCGATCTCCGGGGGGCTGGCCGCCGCCTGGTACGTGATGTGGCACAAGTTCACGCTGCCCGTGCTGATGCCCGAGGCGCTGGTCGCCGACTACGAGGACCCCAGCCTGATCAGCCTGCGCTTTCGGGTCGGGGCCTTCGCGATGGCCGGTCTGTCCGCGGCCATCGGCCCGATCATCGTGCGCAAGGGCGCCTACCTGCTCGATCACGTCATCGGGGGGCTGGCCGCGGGGCTGGCGGGCGCGGCGGCCTGGCACCTCTGCAACTTCACGCTGTTCTACGACCTGTACCTGGCCGGGGCGGCGGCGGCGCTGGCCTTCGGAGGCACCTTCGGCCTGTTGACCTGGGGCATCCCCAAGGAGCTCTACGCCGGCTGGCTGCGGGTGCTCCGAGGCGGTCGTTACGGGCACCGCATCCCCGTCGACGCGCTCGAGCGCAGCCACAAGGAGCGCTTCCTGGGACACTTCCCCCGGGGACTGGACATGTGGCTGCCGGTGGAGGAGGGGGTGCTCGAGCTGCACGCCAGCGTCGTGGTGGACGACGAGCAGGGCTACAGGGCCCGAGGCCTGACCCTGAACCCGGTCACGCTCAAGCGCTTCCTCGAGACCATCGATCTTCGCTACGACCCGCGGCGCCCGGCCCCGCTCGAGACCCGCGTGAAGAGCGGCGATCGGATCGTGCTCGGCGAGGGTGCGCAGTCCGTCGAGCTGGAGTTCCTGATGCTCCCGCGCGAGGAAGGATGAGCCTGATCGCGGCCTGGCTGGCGACCTGGGGGCTGATGGGCTGCTCGGAGCCGATGGACGGCGTGCCCGAGAGCACGCTACGCATCGGTCCGGTCGAGATGACCGAGGGCACCGAGCTGGACCTGCTCATCTTCCGGGACCGCCTGGACTGCGAGGCCGCCTGGGTCAACGCGGACGAGCTGAGGTACTGCCTGCCCTTCGTCGACCGGGCCTCGGGCCAGGTGCGGCTGGGCATCCAGTTCCAGCTCGAGGGCGACGACGTCGCCTACCCGCTGCCCCTGACCGACGAGAGCATCGAGGTCTACCACTCGGGCTTCAAGGTCCTGCCCGACGACGGCGTGATGCGGGTGGACGTCATCCCCCACGGCCCCAACCGCTCCAGCCAGCTCTTCATCCTGGTGATCGACGGCTCGGGATCGATGCACGAGCTGGACGACGTCGAGGGCATCAGCCGCATCGAGAAGGTGCGCTCGGCCCTGCTCATGCCCGAGGTCGTCGAGAGCTTCTACCGAGAGGGCCTCGACAACGGGGTGGTGCTGCTGAACTTCACGGACGGTCAGCCTCGGCCGGTCGGCACCGACGACATCCAGGTCATCAAGACCCCCAAGCGCTACCGCAAGCTGGTCCGCCAGAGCCTGGACGCGCCGGGGGGCTACACCCACCTCTACGACGCCGTGGACTACGCGGCGACCGACCTGCTCAAGGAGCCTGCGGTCGCGAAGTACATCGTCGAGAACGAGGCCCAGCCCACCATCGTCGTGCTCACGGACGGCTTCAACAACGAGACGGCCAACGACACCTGCGGGACCAACGCCCCGCGCCTGACCCGGCTGCTCGAGGACCTCAAGGAGTCCCGCGACCTGGACAAGACGGACATCGCGCTGCGGCCCACGATCTACACCGTCGGGCTGGGCAAGCCGATGCGCCGGGCCAGCTCGGTGAAGGACAAGGCCAAGCCCGGCCTGACCGAGGTGGGACCCACAGAGCTCTGCGGCCGCTTCGCCAAGCGCCGCATCGACGGGGACCTCGAGCGCGACGCCATCGACAACGCGTCGCTCATCTGGATCGCCACCCAGGGCGGCGGCTCGGCCTACGTGCGCCAGGACAGCAAGGGCCTGGGGAAGGCCTTCCAGGACGCCGCGGCGGTGCGCTACGACTGGTTCGAGGTGCGCTACCAGCTCGACGTGGCCTACCTGCGGCGCAGCTTCGAGACCAAGCTGCGGCTCAAGGACTTCTCCCAGGCCGAGTCGGCCGTCACACTCTACCCTTCGGCCTGGCTGGACGGTCCCCCGGGGGTCCTCGATCAGGCCGGCTGGTCGCAGCCCGTGCCCTTCCGCAGCACGGCGGGCCTGGTGATGCCCCTCCTCGGGGCCTTCGTGACCCTGGCCTTCCTGGGGGCCGCGCTCTACAACGTGCGCCGGGTCGCCTTTGGACGCGTGAACCCCGGTCGCACCGTCGCGCAGGGTCGGACGCGGGTCATCCGGGCCCCCAAGGAGCCGCCCCCGCCGCCGGCCGAGGACGCCGGGAAGCCCGGGATCAAGGACAAGGTCAAGAAGCTCCTCAGGCTGTGATCCCGTCTGAAAGCAGCCTGGACCCTCAGTCGTTCCTCGTGGGTCAGACCCACGGCGAGTACACTGCCCCCCGCGACACGCAGGCCCAGGAGTCGCATTGGCACGCACCATCCGGAACTACGAGATCCTGCACGAGCTCGGCTCGGGGCACTTCGGTACCGTCTACGTGGCGGTGGGCGAGGTCCCCGGTCGCGGACTCAGCGCGGGCAAGCGGCGGCTGGTCGCGCTCAAGAAGCTCAAGAACGCCGACGAGGAGCAGCGCGAGGCGCTGGTGACCGAGTTCGCGCTGCTGGACGAGGTCAAGCACCGCGGGATCGTGCGCGTCTTCGAGTACCTGCAGGACGAGGACTCCGTCGTGATGGAGTACGTGCACGGGGTCACCCTGCGCAAGGTCCTGGACGAGTGCCTGCGCAGCCGCGAGCAGGTCTTCACCGAGGCCGCCATCGAGATGGTCTGCGAGCTGGCCGACGCGCTGTACCAGGCCTGGACCAGCCCCGGGGACAACGGCGAGCCCCTGCACCTCGTGCACCGGGATCTGAAGCCCGAGAACATCATGGTGACGCGCCAGGGCGAGGTGAAGATCCTCGACTTCGGCCTGGCCCGCGTCGACAACGACGAGTACGAGCGCGAGCAGGGCGACCGCATCAAGGGCACGCCCGTCTACATGGCGCCCGAGCAGGCCCGGGGCGACGCGGTCGACCACCGCACCGACCTGTTCAGCCTGGGCCTCATCGCCTACGAGCTCTTCATGGGCAAGCCGGCCTACCGGCTGTCCGAGGACAGCCACGACCCCCTGGGTGACATCTTCGACGCCATCGAGAGGGGCGCGCTGAACGAGCAGGTGCAGGAGCTCGAGACCAAGGTCCCGGGCGCCGGCCCGATCATCGCCCGCCTGCTTCAGGCGCGGCCCGATGCCCGCTACCGCAACGGCCAGGACCTGCTGGTGGACCTCCGTCGGCAGCTCTATCGGGACCGCGGCAGCTACATGCAGGAGTTCGCCGAGTTCTTCTACGGCAGCATCTACGACCTGCCCGAGCCGCCCTCGCTGGACGGCGCGGTCGGGCGCTCGCCCTACTCCTCGGGCAACGCCGCGGGCAAGCGCATGTCCATGGAGGAGCGCCTGCGCGCCTCCATGGCTCGGGACGCCAAGACCCGCCGCGAGGACGAGAAGCCCTCGACCTGGCGCAAGAAGCAGCCGGATCCGCCTCGCAGCTCCGGAGGTCGCAGCTCCGGAGGTCGCAGCTCGGGCGGGCGCCCCGCCGGGGCCCCTGCAGCCGACGGACGCCCCTCGCGCCCCGAGGCACCTCGGCCCGCGATCAAGCAGGTCGGCCACCGGCGCCCCGACGAGACCGGCATGCTCGAGATGGTCTCGCTGGACGACGACGGCTCCGGAGGAGAGCAGGGCGGCA
>CALGIB010000305.1 GCA_937915955.1 uncultured Pseudomonadota bacterium | reverse complement strand
CGGCGGCGCGGCAGCCCGAGCGCGACCTCGGCCTCGTCCAGCGTGCAGCGCTCGAGCTCGGCGTGCGCGCGCAAGGCCTCCCAGGCCTCGGGGCAGCGGGCGACCAGCACCAGCCGACCCAGGTCATGCAGCATCGCGCAGGGCCAGAGCTCCGCCGGGTCCAGCAGGGGCTCGAAGCGGGGGGCCAGCTGCCGGGCGACCAGGGCGGTCCAGGCGGCGTGGCGCACGTAGTCGAGGTGCTCGGCGCCGTCGGGCAGCGCGTCCAGGACGGCCTGGGTCAGGACCAGGCGACGGATCTGGGCCTGGCCCAGGAAGGCCACGGCGTGCTTGAGGCTGAGGATCTCGCGAGGCAGCCCGAAGAAGGCGCTGTTGGCGACCCGCAGGACCTGCACCGAGAGCGCCGGGTCCTGCTCGATCAGCGCCGCGATACCGGCGATCGAGCTGTCGGGCTCGGCGAAGGCCCGCTCCAAGCGGGCCAGCGACGCTGGACAGGGAGGCAGCGCCCCGTCCAGATCCCGGAACCGAGAGCCCAGCGCGTCCCGCAGCCGCGTCTCGATGCTGACTTCCTGAGAGGACCTCATGTGAGCCTCTACGGCCGGCCCGAGCGGTCCTTTAGGCCCCCGGGTTCCGCGATCGGGGGCTGGCGGGGTACATGTCCAGCGTGCGCCACCTCCGCTGGTCCCTGCCGCTGCTGCTCCTGGGTCTGGGTCTGGGCCTGCTGCTGCTTAAGGACCCGCCGGGGGCGCCGACCAAGGTCCTGATCGTCCTGGACACCGTGCGCGCCGACCACCTGTCCGTCTGCGGCTACGAGCGCCCGACGAGCCCGGTGCTCGAGGGTCTGGTCGCCGCCGGCGCCGAGCTGAGCTGCGAGGCCGTCAGCCCCGGGAGCTGGACCCTGCCCAGCCACGCCAGCTACTTCACGGGCCTGATGCCGGTGGAGCACGGCGCCCACTGCATCACCAGCGGCGCCAAGGACCTCTCCGGCAGCGGCGCCCGAGCCCGCCCCCTGAGCGAGGAGCCCCCTACCCTGGCCGAGCGCCTGGAGGCCCAGGGCTACCAGGCCCACCTGGTCAGCAGCAACCCCGTGGTCAGCGCGGACATGGGCCTGGCCCGGGGCTTCCGCAGCTCGCACGTCAGCGAGCGCTGGGGCCAGCACTTCGGCGACCAGCTCAAGCCCCTGATCCGTCGCACGCTGGGCGAACTCGACCCCGACGAGGGGCCCCTGTTCCTGGTCGTCAACCTGGCCGACGCCCACCAGCCCTGGCGCAGCGTGCCCAAGGGCCTGGACCACGCCGAGGCCGCCCGACCCCTGTCCTACAGCAAGGTGTCCGAGTCCGGTGACTGGCGCCGCTACGTCGAGGGCCGCATGGGCGAGCGCGAGGCCGAGCTCCTGCGAGCCCGGGCCCGGGACCTCTACGACCACGCGGTGCACACCGCCGACGCCAACCTGGGCGAGGTGATCGCGGCGCTGGAGGAGGGCGGCTGGTGCGAGCAGGGCTGCGAGATCGTGATCACCTCGGACCACGGCGAGTTCCTGGGCGAGCACGGCCTGCTCGACCACGGCCACTACGTCTGGGACGAGAACGTGCGCGTCCCGCTGGTCACGCTGGGCATCGAGGGGAGCCTGCCCGAGGGGCCCGTCTCGGCGCTCGAGGCCCACGATCTGATCCTGCTGGGCCAGCCCACCGGCCGTCAGGTGCGCAGCGAGGCCTGGCCGCACATCCGACGCTGCGCTCGGACCGAGGGAAAGGCCTACTGCGACACCGCGGTGGCCCTCTGGGGCGAGGCCGGCAAGACCGTCTGGCGCAACGGCGAGCAGTGGCTCGAGGTCGACGGCGCGCGCACCCCGCTGACCGAGGCGAGCGGGGAGCTCGAGGCGCTCGGCCTGGCCGCCAAAGCCGACGAGCGCGACGACGGCCGGATCGACGAGGACGTGCTGAGGCTCCTGCGAGCCGCGGGCTACGTCGACTGAGCGCTCCGAACCCGACTCAGGGCAGGTCGAAGCCGCCGATCGCCCGACTCTGATTCGGGTCGTTGAAGTAGACGGTGGCCTTGTAGGACCCGGCGGCCAGCGTGGCGTCGTCGATCACCAGCTGCTTCTGGCTGCTGCCCGGCGGGAACGTGAAGGTGGTGAGCGCGTCGTCGCAGCTCGGCTTCACGTCGACCAGGTTGGCGGCGCCGTCCGCGGTGCCGATCACGGCGCGTCCGATCAAGCAGCTGTTGCTGCTCTCGAAGCTGCAGGTCGCGTCGCCGTTGTTCCGGACGGTGCCGGTCACGTCGACGGGGCTGACACAGGCCGTCGTGCACGGGCCGCTGCTGTCGGCGACCACCGCGGCGAAGGTCAGCTGGGCCACATCGCAGGCCTCGACGTCGGTGTCCGTGTCCGTGTCCGTGTCCGCGTCCGCCTCGGAGTCCGAGTCGGGAGCGTCGGTGACGTCCTTGTCCCCACAAGCCAGCAGAAACAGTAGCGCAGTCATCACAGGTTCTCTCCAACAGGCGTGCGGAGCATAGACCCGCCGGTCTGGGCCCGCTGCGTTAGGTCGCGGCTGAAAGACCCGGAACACCTATGTACGAAGTCGTCCTGATCGATGCCCTCCGCAGCCCCATCGGTAGCTTTCAGGGGGGCCTGTCGTCCGTCCGCGCAGACGACCTCGCGGCGCACGCGATGTCGTCGCTGATCGAGCGCACCGGGCTGGACCCCAGCCTGGTCGACGACGTGTTCTTCGGCTGCGCCAACCAGGCCGGCGAGGACAACCGCAACGTCGCGCGCATGGCCCTTCTGCTGGCCGGCTTCCCCCACACCGTGCCCGGCGTGACCCTGAATCGCCTCTGCGCCTCGGGCCTCGAGGCCGTCAACCAGGCCGCTCGGGCCGCCGCTTGCGGGGACGGCAGTGTGTACGTCGCGGGCGGCGTCGAGAGCATGAGCCGCGCGCCCTATGTCTTCGCGCGGGGCACCGTCGCTCCCAAGGCGGGCAACCTGGTCGGCTTCGACACCAGCCTGGGCTGGCGCTTCCCGAACAAGCAGATGGAGGCGCTGTTCCCCCTCGAGGCCATGGGCTGCACGGCCGAGAACCTAGTCGACCAGTACGCCATCTCCCGCGAGGATCAGGACGCCTACGCCCTGCGCTCGCACCAGAAGGCCCTGCACGCCTGGGACCAGGGTTGGTTCGACGCCGAGGTCGTGCCCGTCCCGATCCCCCAGCGCCGTGGCGATCCGGTGCTCGTCTCCCGCGACGAGGGCCCCCGGGCGGGCTCGACCATGGAGAAGCTCGGCCGCCTGCGCGCGGCCTTCCGGGCGGGTGGCAGCGTGACCGCCGGCAACTCCTCCACCCTCAACGACGGCTCTTCGGCCGTCCTGGTGACCACCCGGGCCCGAGCCCTGGAGCTGGGCCTGAAGCCGCGCTTCCGCGTGGTCGCCAAGGCCGCCGCCGGAGTGGACCCGACCCGCATGGGCATCGGCCCGGTGCCCGCCACTCAGAAGGCGCTGGCCCTGGCCGGCTGGAAGCTCGAGGACCTGGACGCCGTCGAGCTGAACGAGGCCTTCGCCGCTCAGTCGCTGGCCGTCCTGCGCGCGCTCGGCCTGGACGAGGCGCGCGTGAACCTGCACGGAGGCGCGATCGCCCTGGGTCACCCCCTGGGCTGCTCCGGGGCGCGGATCCTCACGACGCTGATGGGCGCGCTCGACCGAACGGGCGGCGACCGAGGCCTCGCGACCCTCTGCGTCGGGGTCGGGCAAGGGGTCGCGACCCTGATCGAGCGCGTGTGACGAGCAGCTGCTCGGCAACGCGCGCGTGAACACCGCCCGCTGAGCTTGCGAGCGCCCCCCCTGGTCGGGTAGTGGCCCATCCCTGCACGACAGGCGAGGCCCCAGATGAGCACGCTCGAGTCCTTCAAGGTGGAAGTGATCAGCAACCCCAGCCAGGAGCTGCTGCGCAAGCTGGCCCTGGAGCACACCCCCGGCGTCTTCGAGACGAGCTGCGGGAACCTGGTGAAGATCGCGCGCAACAAGTCCCGACAGACCAGCCGGACCTGGGTCGTCGGCGATCCGGCCGACCAGGCCAACTGGTCCCACAAGCTGATGGCGCGCGAGCGGGCCCAGGGCCTCATCGACCGGCAGCGCGCCTACATCGACGCCAAGGGCAAGCTCATCGAGGTCCAGGGCTGGGTGGGCCTGGGGCCCCACGCCGTCCCCGTGCAGTGGCTCTACACGCTCGAGGGCGCCAACATCGCCGGCATGCAGTCGATCCTGGCCTTCCCACGCAGCGCGGTCGAGGCCGCCGACAAGGCCGCCGACCCCAGCAGCTTCGAGCCCACCTTCCGCGTGATCTACACGCCGGACTTCCGCCCCGACGACGTCGACGGTCGCCAGATCATCCTGGCCGACCTGGACAACTACGTCACCTACGTGATGGGCGCCGACTACTTCGGCGAGTCCAAGAAGGGCGCGCTGCGCATGCTGAACCACTACGTGTTCGCGCGCGGCGGCCTGGTCCTGCACGCCGGCGCCAAGAGCGTTCACACCGACGGCGCGGACATCAGCATGACCATCATGGGGCTGTCCGGAACCGGCAAGACGACCACCACGTTCAGCAAGCAGGGCGAGGTCACCCAGCCCATCCAGGACGACATGGTCGCGCTCTGGGCCGGCGGCGAGATGAGCGTCACCGAGAACGGCTGCTTCGCCAAGACCTGGGCCCTGACCGAGGAGACCGAGCCGGTCATCTACCGCGGCACCATGTCTGCGGACGCCTGGGTGGAGAACGTCTACGTCGACGAAGACGGCGACTACGACTTCTTCAAGCTGGAGCTGGCCCCCGAGGACGCCGCGCGGCTGCGGCAGGTCCTCCTCGACACCGGCGCCCCCGAGGCCAACCTCGACCGGTTCATCTCCGGCGAGGTGCAGCTCGACGAGGTGGTCGACGCCGACGGCGTCCCCGCGGACGGCTGGGAGTTCGTGAAGTGGTCCGAGAACGGCCGCTCGATCATCCCGATGAGCTCGGTCGAGGACGCCGCGGACCTGCAGAACATCAGCAGCGTCGAGTACATGGGCATCCTGAACCGCGACGAGGGCGAGGACGCCTGCACCCCCGGCATCGTGCGCTTCCCGGACCCGCGACAGGCGGCCGGGTTCTTCATGCTCGGCGAGACGACCAAGACCTCGGCCGGCGGCAAGGAGCGCGGCAAGACCCGCAGTCCCTTCACGCAGCCCTTCTTCCCCCAGGCCCACGGCCTTCAGGCCAAGCGCTTCAGCGAGCTGGCCGCCACGATGCCCAAGGTAGGCCTGTGGCTGATGAACACCGGCTTCGTCGGCGGCGACGGCCGCTCCGTGAAGGCGGGCGTGGGCCACAAGGTCAAGATCCGCCACTCCAGCGCGATGCTCGAGGCCCTGCTGACCGACAGCATCGTCTGGAAGACGGACCCCGACTTCGGCTACGACGTCGTGGACGTCGACCACCCCGGCAACGCCGAGCTGCTGTCCAAGGTCCCCAGGGCCATCCTCAGCCCTGCCTCGCACTTCGAGGCGACCGGCAAGATGGACGTCTACCGGGCCTGGGTCGACCGCATGAACACCCACCGTGGCGAGTTCCTGCGCAAGTTCGACGTCGACGAGGGCATCGTCGCGGCCACCTGCGGCCGGCGTGGTGTGCCCGCGAG
The DNA here is from genome assembly GCA_937915955.1 of uncultured Pseudomonadota bacterium. Taxonomy (GTDB): domain Bacteria; phylum Myxococcota_A; class UBA796; order UBA796; family CAJQPC01; genus JAAESX01. The sequence goes on along the minus strand of CALGIB010000305.1, from coordinate 1,943 downwards.
CTGAGCGCTCACAGGATCGCTCAGGCAGGCGGCGGGTTCAGCTCGATCAGCTGGGCCAGCCGGTAGGTGCCGCTGCCCAGGTCGGTCAGCTCGTGCCGCAGCCCCTCGGACTGAGGGGGCTCGATGGGGTCGTCCGCGAACTGCAGCTGACTGTTCATTCGGAGCTCGCCCAGCACCCAGACCTTGATGTGGATGTGCTGCTGGACCAGCTCGGACTCAGGGTCCTGGGGGTTGCCCGGGTAGCTGGGCGGGCGGATGGTCCGGAAGCAGACCGAACCGTCCAGGTCGGTGGTCTGGTAGCCGAAGCCGTTGTAGTCCGCGGACTCGGTGTCGTAGAGGCCGGCCTGGCCGGCGTGCCAGAGCTCCACCTTGGCGCCCTCGATGGGGACGCAGTGCTCGGTGATCCGGAGCAGGACGACCAGGGGCACGCCCTCCTCCTCCCACACATTGAGCTCGTTGCGCTCGGGGATGCCGTCCCGGTAGTAGGGGCCCTCGCCGGCTGGCGGGTAGGTCACGCACTCCTCGGGGACGAAGACCTCGCCGCTCTCGCAGCGCTGCTCGTCCCAGGGCGTGCCGGTGTCGCTGTCGTGGGGGCTGTCCCCGCCCGGGGAGTCCCCCCTTGGACCGGTGTCGTCCTGGGTCGGGGTCTTGGTCGGGGCGCAGGCGGAGACCGCCCCGAGGGCGGCCAGCTGCACGAGCAGGCTTCGGCGTGTGGTCGACATGCGCGGCACTGTAGTCTCTGCCATGCGGATCCTCTACGGCGTCGTCGGCGAAGGCATGGGCCACGCGACCCGGTCGCGCGTCGTGCTCGAGCACCTGCTGGCCTCGGGGCACCAGCTGCGCGTGATGGTCAGCGGCCGAGCGCAGCGCTTCCTCGCCGAGCGCTTCGCGGACCGGCCAGGCGTCACGATCCAGGAGATCGCGGGCCTGCACATGGTCTACGAGGACAACGAGGTGAAGCGGCGGCGCTCGCTGGCCAGCAACCTGGCCGGGGCCAGGGATGGCCTGCGCACGAACCTGACCCGCTATCGACGGACGCTCGGCGACTACATGCCCGAGCTGGTCATCTCGGACTTCGAGTCCTGGGCCTGGCGCTTCGGCCGCAAGCACCGCATCCCGGTGGTCAGCATCGACAACATGCAGGTCATCAACCGCTGCCGGCACGACGACTTCACCACCGACGGGCGCAGCGCCGACTTCCGGCTCGCCAAGCTGGCGGTCAAGGCCAAGCTGCCCGGCTGCTACCACTACCTGGTCAGCAGCTTCTTCTTCCCGCCCGTGCGCAAGCGCTACACCAGCCTGGTGCCGCCCATCCTGAGGCCCGAGATCCTGGCGGCCGAGCGCGAGCCCGGCGAGCACGTGCTGGTCTACCAGACCGCCGACTCCAACAGCCGGCTGCTGCCGCTGCTGCGCGGGCTCCCCTACCGCTTTCGTCTGTACGGCATGAACCGTGACGAGCAGCTCGACAACGTCACTCTGTGCTCCTTCAGCGAGCAGGGCTTCGTTGACGACCTGCGCAGGGCCCGGGCTGTCATCGCCGGGGGCGGCTACAGCCTGATGGGCGAGGCGGTCCACCTGCGAGTCCCGATGCTGGCGGTGCCCCTGGTGGGCCAGTACGAGCAGGAGCTCAACGCGCGCTACCTGCACAGTCTCGGCTACGGGCGCTTCACCGAGGCGCTGACCGAGGACGCCGTCCGCGCCTTCCTCGAGGGCACCTCGGACCACCAGGCCGCCCTGATGCAGTACAGACCTCGAGACAACTCGATGCTGCTGAGGCTGGTGGACGAGCTGATCGAGCGCGTACGCCTGGGCGAGCCGCGGCCGAGCACCCTGGACGGCGAGAGCCTGGGCGACCGCTACACGGGCTGATTGAGCTGCTGGAGGTCGCCGATCAGCGCCTGGGTGTGCTGCTTCCGGAACGCCAGCACCTCGTCGGGAGGCTT
>CALGIB010000304.1 GCA_937915955.1 uncultured Pseudomonadota bacterium | reverse complement strand
GCCACCATCGAGGTGCAGCTGCTCATCCCGCCCATTGAGACGGCCCACCCCAAGTGGCTGGCGGACAACTGGGTGAGCGCCCAGCACCCACGCTTCGGCATGGTCGGCGGCATGACCGTCGAGATCCGCGGCCTGAAGACCGAGATGGCGGTGGACGCCTCCGAGCTGGGCGAGGTCTACGGCGTGGCGGCCCTGCCCGAGATCTTCCGCGACCCGAACACCGACGAGCTGGACCGCGACGTCTGCCTGATGATGACCGTGGACAACCCGAGCTACCTCAGCAGCATCCTGCTGATGGGCGGGCTCGTCCTGGCGGGACTGGTCTTCTTCGGCGGCGGCTGGCTGCTCAAGCCCACGTTCCGCTTCGTGGTGGTGGACGGGGTCGCGGGCGACCAGCTCAGGCTGAGCCGCCTGCTCGGGGCCACGGTCGTGGTCGACGGGCGCGAGGTCGCCAAGGCGCGGCTCGCGGGCAACGGTCGGGTCCAGCTGGTGGCCATCAAGCCCTGGAGGGTCACGCCGAAGGGCGGTCACTGGGAGCTGCAGGACCGCGCCGACGAGTTCGGCAGCCGGCGCAAGCTGGAGCTGCGGCGTCGCGCAGAGCTCAAGTCCTCTGGCTCCTCCCGACGGGCCGACGACTTCTAGCTCTCTCGGCCGGCCCCGAGTTAGTCTGCGCGGATGCCCACCGACGAATTCGGCCCCCGCGGGTCCAAGACACCCTGGCAGGACATCCTGGGGCGATACGCCGGATCACCCGTCCACGAAGGCAGCTTCGTCCAGGACAACGGTCCGGCCACCGAGGCCATCACGCAGCCCTTCCCGGACGTGGACGACCGCGTCGCCGACGGCCTGCTGCCTCCGGGCCCCAGCATCCTGCAGGGCCACAAGGCCCGCTACGAGCTGGACACCTCGCTCGGACAGGGCGGCTCGGGCAGCGTGTACCGCGCGATCTGCCTGGACCCCAGCCGCGGCCTGCCCAACTGGGTGGCCGTGAAGACGCTCGTAGGGTTGGACGACCGCATCTCCGACCTGACCCTGCGTCGCGAGCTCTCCTCGCTGCTGGCCCTGGAGTCCTCGCGCACGCCCAAGGTGTACGACTGGCACATCGACTCCGAGCCGCGCTTCGTGGTCATGGAGTACTTCCCCCACGGCAGCCTGAACCGCCTGCTGGCCAAGGTGGGGCGCCTCGACGTGCCCCAGTGCTGGGCGCTGATGCAGGATCTGCTCGAGGCGATCCGGGACGCGCACCAGGCCTCGGTCCTGCACCTGGACATCAAGCCGGGCAACGTGCTGCTCGACACCCACGGCCGCTACGTCCTGACCGACTTCGGCATCAGCCAGGGCGCGCTGATGAACGCCTCCTCGCGCATGCCCACGGGCGTAGGCACGCGCGGCTACCAGGCCCCCGAGCAGCGCTGGCGGGCCCCCGCGCTCTACGACATGCGCACGGACCTGTACGGCCTCGGCGCGACGATCTGGGCCGCCTGCACGGGCATCAACCTGGCCTCGCAGAAGGCCAGCGAGCTGTGGGCCAAGACCCGCGACGAACCCTTCGGGCTGCCTCCGGTCTCACGTTTCCTCCAGTTCTGCCCCTCGCAGTTCGAAGATGTAGTGATGGCGCTCCTGCGTCAGCAGCCTCGCGACCGGCCGGGTGGCGCGGCCGAGGTCCTCAAGATGGTGGAGGAAGGCATCAAGGGCACGACGACCCCGCACAGCAGCCCCGGCGACGTCGTCACGCCCCAGGAGCGGCGCGAGGTGGCCCGGAGCCTGCTGGATCCCGTATGGGCGACGGTCTTCAAGGTCGAGCAGGCCGGCCAGTGCATGCGCTTCGCCGAAGGCACGGTGCTGGCCGAAGAGGGCGAGGAGTCCTACCGCACCTACATCCTGCTGACGGGCCGCGTGGGC
>CALGIB010000303.1 GCA_937915955.1 uncultured Pseudomonadota bacterium | reverse complement strand
CCTGGACGTCTACGCCACCGGCGAGACCGAGCCGGTCTGGGGCATGGACCTCACTCGCTGAGGTCGCTCACCAGGCCGACCCGAAGGAAGGGCAGGGCCAGACCCCGGCCCTCGCCCACCCGTGGACCGTCGGGTTTCAGCGGAATAGCCCCGGTCCCCCGGGCCTTTGACGCCGCACAGCGTTCACCCCTCAGACTGGAGACTCCATGTTCCTCGCCCTCGTGCTCAGCGCCTCAGCTGGCGACCACACCAACTGGTTCAAGCCCACCTCGCTGTCCAACGACAGCGCCGCGCTGGTCACCGACGACGCCTGGGCCCGCGACGAGGTCGCCAAGGTCAAGGTCAGCGTCGAGAACAAGACCGGCGAGTACCTCGTGTACGACATGAGCCAGTCCGTCGGCACCTTCGGCGACCAGCAGATCCACCCCGAGGGCGGCCTGCTCAAGGGCACCCTGGTCCTGGACGCCAAGGACAGCGGCTCCCGCGTGCTCGAGTTCCAGGGCGCTGGCCTGCACGTGGACGGCTTCGACGTCGACTTCAAGGGCCTGCGCGTGGGCACCGGCACCACCAACGTGGACGCGCCCGAGTTCGTGCTCCCCGAGGCCGCCAACAGCTTCGAGGCCGGCGACTTCAGCTGCGCCCTGGCCGGCGTGAAGAAGAAGACCCAGGAGACCCTGGCCGACTTCAAGTGCACCTACGAGGGCGATGGCCTGGGCCTGATCACCGCCAACCGCGCGGCGGTCCGCGTCGACGGCGTCGAGGGCCAGGAGTTCGCCAACGACAACAAGAAGGCCAAGACCAAGACGCTGCTGCCCGGCGAGAGCGTCAAGATCTCCCTGCTGTTCCACGTGCCCGCCAAGATCTCGGACATGCAGTTCGCCACGATGTACATCGTGTGGGGCGACACCTTCCAGTCCGTCGCGCTCCAAGACGTGGACATGGGCAGCATCTCGGTCGCGCTCGACGCCGGCGTCACCGCCGCCAAGAACGAGTAGGCCCATGCTGCTGCTCGCCCTGGCGTGCGCCGACCCCGCTCCACGCGACAGCGCCTCGAGCCCCGGCGAAGACTCCGCGGAGGACAGCCAGGGCAGCGGCCTCGAGGTCCCGCTCGAGGGCCTGGGGACCATCTCGGGGGCCTGCGGCGAGCTGGACGCCGAGGAGTGGGACAGCGCGCAGCCCTTCTTCTTCCGGAACGCCATCGACCTGGACGCCGGCTTCGTGGTCGAGGAGCTGTCCAGCGGCGGCGCGCAGGTCTACGAGGACGGCAACCTGGGCGGCAGCAGCATCGTGAGCGAGGTGCTGGCCTTCGAGCTGCTCTACCGCTGCGAGCTGGCCGAGCTGCTCAAGACCGAGGGCGAGATCGTCTACGAGGTCGAGGGCAAGAAGACCGACCTCCTCGCGGACATCGACGCCAACACCGTCGGCGTCAGCGTCACCCGCGCCTTCCACTGGCCGCCCGAGGAGGACTACACCCTGGAGGAGGCCACCGAGCTGCTGACCGGCAAGCTCGGCGACGCGGCCCAGGCCGACGACAACGTGGCCGCCGAGGACGCCTGGTCGCGGACGGTCCTGCACGTGCTCGCCTACGACGCCCAGCACGCCGACCAGGTCGAGCAGGCCTGGCAGGACCTGGGTAGCGTGGGATCGGATGGGGTCCTACAGGACTTCATCGTGGTCGTCACGGTCACCGACGGAGACGACACCGAGGTCTACTGATGCTCCTGCTGGCCTGCGCCCCGAAGCCCTCGGTAGAGGTCGTCTCGGTGAGCGAGCTCGGGCCGATGCACGACGCGCCCACGATCCAGGGACGCGACGGGGGCTTCAGCGACGAGATCTTCGGCGTCTCGGTGTGGTCCTACGGCGACACCGTCACGACCGAGGCCGGCGGCGACGAGGGCACCTGGCGCAACAACACGGCCAGCTGGACCGCGCTGGGCGGCGACCTGGACACCTGGGAGCAGCACCAGGACGCCTTCGGCGTGCCGCTGGAGTTCCTGCCCCGGACCGAGGTCGAGCAGACCTACAACGAGGAGCACAGCGGCGAGGGCTGCCAGCAGCCGTGTGGAGCACGCGAGGCGCTCTGGGGCGGCCCCATCGTGGGCCTGGCGGACCGCGGCTACGTCTTCTACTGGAAGATCCACGGCGAGCCCGGGGCCTGGAACTTCTACCCACGCGGCATGGGCGTGGCCGAATGGGACGCGCTGGAGGACCGCCCCGTGCGGCCCGAGCCTGGCGTGGTCCCCTCGCACCCGACCCTGCTGTTCGCGGACAGCGATGGCCCGGGGGCCGCCGCCTGGACGCACGAGGGCCTGCTGTACGCCTTCGGCTGCGAGACCGCCCCGACCAAGCCCTGCCAGCTGGCCCGCGTGGACCCGACCCGGGTGCAGGACCTCGAGGCCTGGCAGTGGTGGACAGGCTCCGCATGGGGCGGGCACGAGGACGCCTCGACGGTCTTCTACGGCGCGCCGATGATGAGCGTCTGGTGGGAACAGGAGCTGGCCACCTGGATCGCGCTGTACAGCCAGCCCGGGGGACAGGACATCGTGCTGCGGACGGCCGCCGACGTCACCGGCCCCTGGTCCCGCGAGCTCTTCGTGTTCGAGGCACAGGACAGCCACGACGGCGCCTGGCCCTACGCAGGCCTGGCCCACCCTGAGCTGGACCGCCAGGGCCTGATCGTCAGCTACTACCGGTCACCGGCGGACTGGCAGGGCGAGATCGTGCTGCTCGAGGTGGAGCTGCGCTGAGCCGCCTCAGAGCAGCCCGGCGATCTCCGGAATCCCGCCCAGGACGTACCCGCGCGCGTGCCCACGCAAGAAGTCCACCTCGTAGGCTGGTGTGAACTCGTTCACCATCAGCCCGACCCGCGCGCCCAGCTGAAGTGGGAGGCAGAGGTCCAGCTCGAAGATGTCCCCGACCACCAACAGCTCCGACCAGGCCTTGCCCTCGTCGGCCAGCAGCTGCGACAAGACCCGGTGGTAGTGGCCTCGGCGCAGCAGCACCGGCCGCCCCAGTCCGGGCAGGCTCATGGACTCCGGGACCTCCGAGAACCCCGGCTCCAGCACGTACTTCTTGGCGAGGCCGTGCACCCGCGGCACCAGCCAGTCCGCGCCCAGATCGGCCAGCTTCTCCTGGACCGCGTCGGTGTGGCTGTTGGTCACCACGTAGACGGCCTGACCTTCGAGCCCTCGCAGGAAGGCGCCGGCGCCCTCGCGGAAGACGTTCAGGGTCTTCTTGTAGTTGTACTTGTAGAGGATGCGGTCCAGCACCCGCTCGCGCTCGTGGGGCACCTCGAGCACGCCGAAGTGGTCCAGCAGCATGCGCGCCACGGGCATCACCCGCAGGTAGGGGTCCACGCTGGCGGGCGCCACGATGCTGCCGCCGAAGAGCCAGCCGTGCTGCTCGGGGTTGGCCAGGACCTGGCCCTCGAGCCGCTCGGCCAGGGCCAGCACCTCGTCCGCCGGCCGGTCCACCAGCAGGGCCAGGTCCTGCAGGTAGCCCAGCCGGTAGGGGCCACCCTCGGCCTCGGCGTCCGTCATCGTCCCGTCGAAGTCCAGCACCAGCATCGTCATGGGGAGCTCCAGGTGAGCGGGACGGCGGCCCCCTCGACGACGGCGTATTCGGGGATGTCGAAGCTCGCGAGCACTTGCCCGTCGACGACCAGCGCCGCCCGCTCCGTGGACACCCACCCGCGCTGTCCGGTGGCGTAGGGGACCCGCAGGGAGAAGGCGCCCTCGGCGTCGGCCTCGGCCCGGCCGCGCCAGCGCCCCTCCATGGGCCCGAAGACCGCCTTGATGCGCACCGTCACGGACTGGCCCGGCTCGACGACGCCGCTGACCAGGGCGCCCTCGACCCGTTCGTAGACCCAGGCCCCGGGCAGCCCCAGCTCGCGGGGCCCGGTCTCGCTCGCGAACACTGCGCGCAGCCGGGTGGTGCTCAGGTCGCCGCCCAGCAGCAGCCCGTACAGCGGCTCGCCCGCGAGCACGTCGGAGGACTCCAGGACCAGGTAGCGCAGTCGGTCCGCGTCCATCAGCGCGACCAGCGCCTCCTCGTCGCCGTGCAGCATCCGCTGGGTGGCCAGGTAGCGGGGAACTCCCCCGGCGTAGGTGCCGAAGTGACCGATGTGTTCGGGCCGCTCGGCGAGGGCGCTCAGCCAGTGCCCGTGGTCCCAGAGACCGGCGATCCCGTACTCCGGATGCACGGGGTCCACCGGCGGCGTGTTCTCGCGGATCCAGTGGTAGGCGGAGAAGGTCCAGGGCTGCCGGTTCTGGCGGGTCTTGGGGGCCACCCAGGCTGCCTCGAGGTCGCGGACGGGGTGGGCGTTGCCCAGCAGAACGAGGCCCACCAAGGACCAGGCGGGCATCCTCCAGCCGCCGGGCTGCGCCCCCTGGACCGCCGCGACGAGCACCAGCGCCATCACCGGCGCGAGCGTCCAGCCGAAGCGGTTCTGCAGCAGCGTGAGCGCGACCAGGCCCGAGCCCACGAAGGCCAGCCCCAGCGCGGCGCCGCTGCGCTGCCTCCAGGCCAGCCAGAGCAGGCGCAGCAGCGCCAGCGGCAGCAGGTAGACCAGCCAGCTCAGCATCAGGCCGACCTGGCTGAGCCGAGCGGCGTCCAGCCCCTGGAAGATGGGCTGCATCTCCGTGACCGTGTCCAGCCAGGGGTCCTCGGTCAGCAGCCACTCGTTCAGGCCCGTCCACACGTAGGGACCGAGGGCGACCAGGGCCAGGCCGAGGGCCAGCAGACCGCCACCCAGCAGCACCCGGCGACGCCCCGGCAGGGCGAAGAGAGCCAGCAACCAGCTGCCTCCCAGGGCGACGCCCAGCAGCGCGAGGCCGTGGAAGGCGGACAGGTAGGCGTAGGTGAAGGGCGTCCCGGTCGCGAACCCCATCGCCGTAGCGGGCGGGAGGAGCAGCAGCGCCCCGAGCACCATGCCCTGCGCGGCGCGCCAGTCCACCCGCCCTCGGAGCAGCTCACGCAGGGTCAGCGCGCCCATGCCCAGGGCCGAGTACATCAGGCCTCCGACCCAGGCCAACGGCGCGCCAGCGATCAGCAGCGCGATCCAGGCCCGGCGAGGGCGGTCGCGCAGCACCTCGGCGGTCAACGCGAGCATGAACAGGCCCTCGGCCGCGTTGTGGTCCAGGCATCCCAGCTGGGTCGCGGCGACATGCTGGGGCGCCAGCGCGACGAAGATCCCGGCCGCCAGCCCGGCCCCCAGGCCCCAGCGCCCGGCGGTCCGACAGGCCAGCAAGGCCGTCAGGGCGCCGACCAGCAGAGCCGCCGCCGCGACGCCGACCTGAAAGCCGAAGCGGCTGGGGTCGAAGCCCGAGGCGAGGCCTCCACAGAGCGCCAGCCAGGCGTCCCAGCCCGGTGACCAGGGCACGGGCGCGCCCTCGGGGAAGCCCAGGAAGGGGTCGAAGGTGCTGGGCCAGGGAGGGTGGTCCCAGAAGCTGAGCGCGCGGCGATAGTGGTAGGCGGAGTCCGCGTCGACGGGGATCAAGCGGCCGCGGACGAAGTGGGCCGCGGGCGTGCTGAGCCGGGCCCCGACCGCCGTGGCCAGGACCGTGAGCTGGGTGAGGGTCCAGGGCGCCGATCGCATCGCGTGCCATCATAGTGGGATGCCCGAGCCGCTATCGGACCCGCTGCTGAGCGTGGTCATCCCGGTCTACAACGAGCGCGCGACCCTGGAGGAGCTGGTTCGGCGGGTCCTCGCGCAGCCCTGGCGGATGGAGATCATCGCGGTCGACGACGGCAGCGACGACGGCAGCCGGGACATCCTGAAGCAGCTCGAGGCGGACATCCCCCAGCTCAAGGCCGTGCTCCAGCCCGAGAACCGAGGGAAGGGCGCGGCGCTGCGGACCGGCTTCCAGCACGCCACCGGCGACATCGTCGTCATCCAGGACGCCGACCTCGAGTACGACCCCGGCGACTACGCCGTCCTGCTCGGACCCATCCTGGACGGGAGGGCCCACATCACCTACGGCAGCCGGTTCCTGGGCGGCCCCCACCGGGTGCTGAACTACCACCACTTCCTGGCCAACCAGATGCTCACGGGGCTGAGCAACCTGTTCACCAACCTGAACCTGAGCGACATGGAGACCTGCTACAAGGTCTTCCGCCGCGAGTGCCTGGAGGGGCTGGAGCTGCGCGAGGACCGCTTCGGGTTCGAGCCGGAGGTCACCGCCTGGGTGGCCGCGCGCGGCTACCGCGTCTACGAGGTGCCCATCAGCTACTCGGGCCGGGACTACGACGAGGGCAAGAAGATCGGCTGGCGAGACGGCGTCCGGGCGCTGCGCGTCATCCTGGTCGCCAACGCCCGGGCTCGCCTGAGCTGAGTCTCGGACGGGCTTGTAGAAGAGGGCGGTGAAAGCGGATACTCGCCCGCCGCCCCCCTGACCCGACCGGAGTCCCGATGCTCCAGCTGCTGCTGGCCTTCCTGCTGATCCTGAGCCCCGCCCGCGCGCAGGATGACGCGACCGAGCCCACCCCCTCGGGCTTCGACGAGGTCGACGCCGCCTTCGCGGAGTGGTTCGTGGGCCCCATGGCCAGCGTGATGTTCTGGGACATCGCGTTCTGGGACAACACCCTGAAGAAGGGCGACCACGTCGGCGAGATCGTCGGCGACGAGCGCGTCGTCGACTGGAGCGAGGACCAGGGCTACAGCTTCCAGCGCCTGGTCGCCGTCAAGGGCTCCGATGTCACCCCCCTGCCCACGGGCGAGGTCGAGCAGGTCGACGGAGGCGTCACCTGGTACCTGCTCCGCAGGGACGGCCAGAACCTGGGCGACGTCCTGGCCCAGGACATCGCGATCCCGGCCGAGACCGAGCTGGCCGAGGACGGCAGCTTCGTGCTCGAGGGCGTGCTGCCCTTCCCCATCACGGTGCAGGCCAAGGATGTCGAGGACCTGAGCCTGGGCGGCGTGGTCATCGAGTCCAAGAACAACCCCGTCGGAGACCTCAGCGGCCGGGTGCCCGCGCCCAAGGTCAACCACTACGTCCTGCACCAGGGTCTCGAGCGCCAGATCGACAGCCTGGGCGAGGACGGCGCCATGGTCCTCCGCGGGGACACCCGCGCCGAGGACGTGGCGCTGGCCAACCCCGACAACCTGGGGCTGCCGGCCGTGGTGGTCTGGTTGGTGCTCGGGGCCGTGTTCTTCACCCTGCGCATGGGCTTCATCAACCTTCGCGGCCTCGGCCACGCGGTGCGGGTCACCGCCGGCACCTACGACAACGCCGACGACCCGGGCGAGATCAGCCACTTCCAGGCTTTGTCCTCGGCGCTGTCCGCCACCGTCGGCCTGGGCAACATCGCGGGCGTCGCGGTCGCGGTCGGCCTCGGCGGACCCGGCGCCATCTTCTGGATGGTGGTGGCCGGCTTCCTGGGCATGTCCAGCAAGTTCGCCGAGTGCACGCTGGGGCAGATGTACCGAGTCGTCGATCCGGACACCCAGAAGGTCTCCGGCGGGCCGATGCGCTACCTGTCCGCCGGCCTCGCCGAGCTGGGCATCGGCGGCCTGGGCAAGGTCCTGGCCGGCGTGTTCGCCGTGATGTGCATCGGCGGCAGCCTGGGCGGGGGCAACATGTTCCAGGCCAACCAGTCCTACGCGGCCGTGGCCGAGGTCGTGCCGCTGTTCGCCGACCGCGCCTGGCTCTACGGCATCCTGCTGGCCGGCTTCGTCGGCCTGGTCATCATCGGCGGCATCCGCTCCATCGGCAAGGTGGCCGGCGTCATCGTCCCCGTGATGTGCGGCGTCTACGTGCTCGCCGCCATGGCCGTGCTCTTCTCCCACGCCTCCGAGGTCCCCGCGGCGTTCGTCACCATCTTCAGCGAGGCCATGTCCCCCGAGGCGGGCCGAGGCGGCCTGATCGGCGTGCTCATCATCGGCTTCCAGCGGGCCGCGTTCAGCAACGAGGCCGGCGTCGGCTCGGCCAGCATCGCGCACTCCGCGGCGGCCACCGACGAGCCCGTCCGCGAGGGCATCGTCGCCCTGCTCGAGCCCTTCATCGACACCATCATCGTGTGCACGATGACGGGCCTGGTCGTGGTCATCACGGGCACCTACAAGACCCACGCCGGCGAGGGCGTGCTCATGACCAGCGAGGCCTTCCGCTCGGTCCTGCCCTGGTTCCCCCTGGTCCTCAGCTTCGCCGTCGTGATGTTCGCGTTCTCGACGATGATCAGCTGGAGCTACTACGGCGAGCGCTGCTGGAGCTACCTCTTCGGCGAGAACGCCACGGTGGGCATGATCTACAAGGTCCTGTTCCTGGCCGCCTGCTTCTTCGGCTCGGTCTTCAACCTGGGCTCGGTGCTGGACTTCAGCGACCTGATGATCCTGGGCATGGCCTTCCCGAACATGCTGGGCGTGGCCCTGCTCTCCGGAAAGGTGAAGAGGGCGCTCGATGTGTACTGGGGCAAGCTGAAGGCGGGCAAGTTCACGCCGGTCGCCTGAGCGATCCGACCGGCTCGATCAGCCGGACTCGGAGAGCACCTCGACGGGCCTGCCCGCGAAGCGCACGGTCAGCACACAGGCCGCCAGGCCGAGCGGCAGCACGACCCACAGGGGCACGCCGAGCCCGACGGGCAGGGTGCCGAGCAGCACGCTGATCGCGCCGCAGGCGACGGCGTAGGGCAGCTGGGTCTTCACGTGGGCGCTGACCTCGCAGTCGGTGCCCAGCGCCGAGAGGATGGTGGTGTCCGAGATCGGTGAGCAGTGGTCACCCCAGCAAGCCCCGGACAGCACCGCGCCGCTGGCGGCCAAGGGGATCATCGGGTCTCCGGGCGAGAGCGCGAAGGACAGCGGGATGACGATGGGCATGACGATGCCCATGGTGCCGAAGCTGGTCCCGGTGGCGAAGGCGATGCCCGCGGAGATGACGAACACGACCGTAGGCAGCAGCCAGGCCGGGAGGCTGTCCTGCAGCGCGCCCACCAGGTAGTCGGCAGCGTGCAGGTCGCTCATGCCGCTGCCCAACGACCAGGCCAACATCAGGATGATGAGCGCCGGGAACAGGGTCGTCATGCCGTCGATGCCGGCGTCGAAGGTGGCCTTCACCGTCAGCGTGCGGCTGGCCGCCGCCAGGAAGAGCGCGACCACCATCGCCGCCAGGCTGCCCTGCAGCATCGCGTCGTAGCCGTCCGCGCCGCCCAGGATCTCGAAGATCTTGGGGTCCTGCAGCCCGGCCTCGAGGGCCGACGCCGTGCCCACCACCCACAGGTGCCCGAAGGTCACCGCGATGAGCACCGCGATCGGCAGGACCGCGAGCAGCGGCAGCCACCCCGGGCGCTGGGCCCGGGACTCCTCGTCGACCTGGGGCGCCGGCCGCCTCTGCGCCCCGCGCTCGGCGGCGAGCATGGGCCCGAAGTCCCGCCCGAGCAGCTCGATGGCGCCCACGAAGACGACGGTGAAGATCGAGTAGAAGCGGTAGCCGATGCCCTCGACGAAGAAGGCGTAGGCGTCGATGTCGACCCCCGCCTCGGCCAGACCGTCCCCCATCAGCCCCACC
>CALGIB010000302.1 GCA_937915955.1 uncultured Pseudomonadota bacterium | reverse complement strand
CGGGCTCCAGGCTGGGCAGGCGCGGCCGTTGTGGCCGGAGGAGAGGTGAGGTGGTAGGATGAGGATGACGGTGCTCCCGTCTGTCGCCCCGCAGCTATCCGGCTGCACCCCCAGGCTTGCAACCTGGGGGACGGGCGGCGGGAGCCCGCAAGCGACAGACAGGAAGGAGACATCGTGGAAAACGAAGACACCCCGCGGCGCGTGCTGCGGGACTATCAGGCACGCGCGGTCAGGCGCGTCCGGGAGGAGTGGGCCAGCCATCGGGCTGTGTGCCTGGTGGCGCCGACAGGCTCGGGAAAGACGACGATGGGCGTTGCCCTCGCGCAGGGGTTCGACCGTGTGGTGTGGGTGGCGCATCGGCGTGAGCTGGTGGGACAGGCGCAGGAAAGGCTGCAGTCCGAGGGGCTGCGGGTAGGCGCCTACTGCCCCGGGTTCGACCGCGACGACGACGCGCCGATCCAGGTTGGGACGATCCAGACGCTGCTTGCTGGGGGGCACGCCCCGCCGGCCGATCTGGTAGTGCTCGACGAAGCCCACCACTACGCAAAGGCCGCGAAGCACTGGAGCGGGTTCACGTCGTCCTACGATTCCGCGCTTGTGCTCGGGCTCACAGCTACGCCGCAGAGGCAGGACGGAAGCCCTCTCGGCGACATCTTCGATGAGCTGGTCGAGGCGGCCAGCTACTCCGAATTGATAGCTGCCGGACATCTGGTCCCGTGCGCGATCTGGAGGGCCCCGAACGACCAGGTACAGCGCGGGTGGTGCAAGGACCCGCTGGAGGCGTACCAGATCGCCGGAGAGGACGGCCAGGGGTTCGCGTTCTACGACCGGACGGAGCGCGCCGCGACGTGGGCCGAGAAGTTCGAGCAGAGCGGGATCTTGAGCACCACGATCTTCGGAACCACGAAAAGCAGCGACAGGGCCGACCGGCTCGCGCAGTTCTCCGAAGGCGGGATCAAGATGATCCACAACGTCTTCACCATGACCGAAGGCGTAGACATCCCGGCCGCCAGGGTCTGCATCATGGCGAAGATGCCGGGGCACGTCTCGGGCTACATGCAGATGGGCGGGCGCGTGCTGAGGCCGTTCCCTGGCAAGACCAGCGCGATCCTGCTTGACATCTCGGGGGCGAGCTTCAAGTACGGATCGCCCGCTGCTGATAGGGCCTACACGCTCGACGGGGACGGGATCGCAGAGGCCGAGAAGAGCACTACGCGGAAGTGCCTGGAGTGCGGGCACGTCTACGCGCGCACCCTGGCAAAGTGCCCCGTGTGCGGCGCGGTCCCGATCAAGCAGCCGCCGCCTGACATCCTGATCTACTCGGCGGCGCTCAAGAGGGTCTACGCCGGGAACGACACGGCGCCAGAGCACAAGAGGCGCGAGTTCGAGCGGCTACGCCGGCTGCAGCTCGCGAAGGGGTGGAGTCTGGGGTGGGTGTTCAAGGAGTACGGCAAGCTGTTCCCGAACGAGGAGCCTGACACGCGCGACATCACGGATCGCGAGTGGAGGAGCGAGTACGACAACCTCGTCAGGTTCGGCGCGTCGAAGGGCTACAAGCCAGGATGGGCGGCGTTCAGGTTCAAGGCCATGGCCGGGAAGTGGCCTCCTCGGTCGTGGGCGATCCCCGCTCAACGCCCTCCACTGTTCACCGATGGTTTCTACGATTAGGGGCACGGCATGAGTGAAGCAGACGACAACGTGATCGAGATCGAAGACTTCAACTGGAAGCGCAGCCTGGAGTACAGGTGGGACGCGAAATCGCGCGGGATGGTGCTGGCGGCGAGCCTCAAGAACGCGACCCTGATCCTGTGCAACGATGAGGCGTTCAAGGGGTGCTGGAGGTGGGACGACTTCCGGCGGCAGATCATGCTCTACAGGCCGCTGCCCTCCGTGGCTGGGTTGACGGCCCCAGGGCCGGGCCCGGTCGAGGATCACATGCTGGTGCATCAGGTGTCAGCGTTCTCGGAGATCAACGGGCTGTCCTTCGGACGAGAGAACGTGATCCATGCCATCGAGGCCGCAGCCCATCAGGACCACTACAACAGCCTGGTGGAGCATCTTGACGGCCTGGAGTGGGACGGCACGAAGAGGATTCACGGGTGGCTCTACACCTACCTCGGAGCAGAGCACACCCAGTACACATCTGCTGTCGGGAGGTGGTGGCTTGTGTCCGCCATGGCGAGGGCCTACAAGCCAGGATGCCAGGCTGATCACATGCTGGTCTTGGAGGGCCCGCAAGGCGCCGGCAAGAGCACCGCGTCAGCCATCCTCGGAGGAGCGGCGTTCCTTTCTAAGCTGCCGAACCTGCGCGACTACGACAGGGCCGCGCACGCGCTGGCAGGTAGGTGGATCGTGGAGGTTGGAGAGCTCGACGCCATGCGAGGCGCGGCGGCCACGCAGGCAAAGGAGTTCATCTCGCTCAAGTCCGACAACTACAGAGCGCCTTACGCGCGGTTCCCGGTCGAGGTGCAGAGAACATGCGTGTTCATCGGTACGACGAATGAGGATGGCTACCTGGTGGACGTGACAGGCGGGCGCAGGTACCACCCCGTCAGAATCGGGCACGTCAACAGGCAGGCTCTCACGGAGGATCGCGATCAACTACTCGCAGAGGCGCGCGAGGCGTTCAAGGCTGGGGAACAGTGGTGGCCAGACGAAGAGCACTCGGAGGAAATCAACGAGCAGCAGGAGGAGAGGTACAAGTCTGACGAGTGGGAGTCCGTGATCTCACGCTGGCTGGACCGTTGTGACGAGAACATGCTGGTGCCTCGGGACGGGGTGAGCGTCGGTGACATCCTGTTCGGAGCGCTTGAGCTTGCCGCTGACAAGTGGGACGACTCGGCGCAGAAGAGGGCGGGGAACGTCATGAAGAGGCTAGGGTGGCGCTGCGAGAGGAAGCGTGAAGGGGGGGCCCGTGTACGCCGCTACTTCAGGCCGTAGGTATCCCGTGTCCCGTTGTCCCGTTGTCCCGCCCGATGCTAAGAGTTCCCCTGAGCTGTTCTCTACTACTCTTGTTGCTAAGAAGAACGGGACAACGGGACAGAGGAGCCTAGGACAGCGTCAGGGACGGGACTGTCCCGACTTTGTCCCGTTCCAGGATCTGGCCCAAGGTCGGGACAGGTCGGGACAGCCCATGGCCGATCCCCTCTCCTCACCAGCTCTGCGGGGCGTGGGTGAGGGTGCGGGTTCGGCCGTGGGCGTGGTAGGCTTCAACGTGGAGGTGAGATCGTGACGAAAGTACAGAACAACGCGGCGAGCAGGATCAAGCGTGCAGCGGTGGCGTATGCGCTGTCGCTTCATGCTTCCGCCGTCAGCTTTGCGCAGGACCGGGAGATCGACGATGACACTGAGTGGATTGTCATCGCCAACCTCATCGAGGCCATGGCGAGGGACATCGAGACGCTGCGCGGTATCAGGTGTCCGCACTGCGGCGGTGAGAGGTGAGCGTGACGACCGATGAGATCGCAAGCAAGGTGGCGCTGTGGCAGGGGCGCCTACG
>CALGIB010000301.1 GCA_937915955.1 uncultured Pseudomonadota bacterium | reverse complement strand
CGCCGGTGATGCCCAGACCTCGGCCGCTGATCATCGGCACCCTGAGCCCCATCGCCGCCCAGGCCGGGGCCAGGATCAAGGAGACCTTGTCGCCCACCCCGCCGGTGCTGTGCTTGTCCACGAAGGGGCCGGTGATGCCCGGCCAGGTCATGCGATGGCCCGAGTCCGTCATGGCCCGGGTCAGCGCCACCGTCTCGCCGTCCTTCATGTCCCGGACACAGACGAAGGCCAGCCACGCGGCCGCCTGGGCCCGCGTCACCGTGCCGTCGAGCACGCCGTCGATGAAGGCCTGGATCTGCTCGGCGGGGTGCTCGCCGCCCTCGCGCTTGGTCTCGAGGAAGGCAGGAATGTCCAGCATCAGATGCGCCCAAGGAAGCTGGTCCCGGTGACCGGCGGAGAGAGCTCGAACCACTCGGCGATCGTGGCCCCGATGTCCGCCATGGTCGAGCGGGTGCCGAGGTCGTTGCCGTGGGCGTCGCGCTGCCAGGCCAGGATCGGCACGTACTCACGGGTGTGGTCGGAGCCCGGGTGGGTGGGGTCGCAGCCGTGGTCCGCGGTGAACAGGAGCAGGTCGCGGCGGCCCATGCGCTCCATGATCTGCGGCACGCGCTTGTCGAACTCCACCAGCGCCTCGGCGTAGCCTTGGGGGTCGCGGCGGTGGCCGTAGAGCATGTCGAAGTCGACCAGGTTCGCGAAGATCAGGCCCTTGAACTGCTGGTCGAGCTGGTCCAGCAGGGCCCGCGAGATCTCCTCGTTGTGGGGCGCCTTCACGCTGTGGGTGAAGCCCCGGTCCCCGAAGATGGACTTGACCTTGCCGATGCTGGTGGTCGGGAAGCCCGCCGCCCGGATCTGGTCCACGACGGTGGGCAGCGGGGGCCGCCTCGCGAAGTCCCGGCGGTTGCCGGTACGGACATAGGCCCCGGGCTCGCCCACGAAGGGCCGCGCGATGACCCGGGCCACGCCGAAGGGCGACACGATGCGGTAGGCGTCCTCGCACCAGTCGTAGAGGGTCTCGATGTCCACGACGTCCTCGTGCGCGGCGATCTGGAAGACCGAGTCGCCCGAGGTGTAGACGATGGGCTTGCCAGTGGCGACGTGCTCGGCGCCGAGGTCCTGGATGATGACCGTGCCCGAGGCCGGGATGTTGCCGAGGACGTCGCGCCCTACGGCCTGCTTGAAGGGCTCGAGGATCTCGGGCGGGAAGCCCTGGGGGTACTCCTGGAAGCGCTCCTCGACGCGGACCCCAGCGATCTCCCAGTGCCCGGCGATGGTGTCCTTGCCGTCGCTGGCGATGGCGCACTTGCCGAAGGCGGCCATCGGTCGCTTGGCGGGCGGGACGCCCAGCAGAGGCAGGATGTTGCCAAGGCCCAGGAGCTGCAGGTTGGGCAGATCCAGGCCGCCGGCGGCCTCGGCGACGTGACCGAGGGTGTTGCTTCCGGCGTCGCCCCAGGCCTCAGCGTCCGGCATCGCGCCGACGCCGACCGAGTCGAGCACGACGAGGGTGCAGCGCATCAGTAGGCCCCCTTGCCGGTCCCTCCGGTGACGATGGCCACCGAGGCGCTGGCTCCGAGCCGGTTGGCGCCCGCCTTGACCATGGCTTCGGCGTCCTCGACGCTGCGCACGCCGCCGCTGGCCTTGACGCCCATGTCCGGGCCGACGATCTGACGCATGAGCTGGATGTCCTCGACCGTGGCGCCGCCGCCTCCGAAACCGGTTGAGGTCTTCACGAAGGCCGCGCCCGCGGCCTTGGCGAGCGCGCACGTCGCGATCTTCTCCTCGCGCGTGAGCATGCTCGTCTCGAGGATGACCTTGACGGGTCGCCCCTGCGCGGCCGCGACGACCTGGCGGATGTCGTTCAGCACGAGGTCGTGATCGCCGGACTTGAGCGCGCCGATGTTGACCACCATGTCGATCTCGTCCGCGCCCAGCCGGATGGCCTCACGGGTCTCGGCGGCCTTCGCGGCGGTCAGGGCCGCCCCGAGCGGAAATCCGACCACGCAGATGGCCATCACGCGGCTGCCGGCCAACATCTTCACGGCCAGCGGCAGCCAGGTCGTGTTGATGCAGACCGAAGCGAAGTTGTACTGCCTGGCCTCGGTGCAGACCCGCTCGATGTCCTTCCGGGTGGCGTCGGGCTTGAGCATCGTGTGGTCGATCATGCTGCCGACCGAGCGCTCACTGGCGCTGGCCGTGCCGTCGGTGCCCAGGCGAGCGATCGCGTCCCGGGTCCAGCGCTGGAGCGAGGAGCTGTCCTGCCAGGTCCCGCGGACGCTGGCCAGAGGGGGGACGGACTCGTGCTGCAGCCGCTCGCGAACACGCTGAGCGATGGCATCGACGAGCTGATCGAGCTCCTTGGGGTCGGACATGGATACCTCGAGGGGGCGGCAATCCTATCTTGTGAGGGTGTCGAACGCAGCGAGGTGCGCACGTGCTCCTGAATGTCTGGGTGCTGGCCTGCAGCACGCGCAGCGACGAGGACCTCTATCGAGAGGCCCTGAGCGTCTCGCCCGAGGCGGCCCTGCCGATCTGCTCCCAGGTCCGGGACGCGGCGGTGCGAGCGGACTGCCTGCTGGGCGTGGCCGAGCAGGCCGCCCTCGCCGATCGGCCCGTGCTCGCCTGGGAGGCCTGTGCAGCCCAGGAGGTCGGAGGCTTCCAGGACGAGTGCGCCTTCCTGGTCGTGGACCGCCTGCCCATGGACGGCATCGAGGGATGGAGGCGCTGCGAGGCCGCCGGCACCTACCGGGAGAACTGCGTGGGGCACATCCTCACCGCCCACCTGGAGGGGCTCGACGGCCTCCACTCCGAGGTCGGGGAGGAAGACGTCTTGCGGAAGGACCTCGCGCGCGCCGGTCGAAAGCTGGGCGTGGAGATCTCCGGACAGCACTTCCAGCGCTCGGTGAAGACCGCGCTCACCCGACAGGTCGCGCGCCGCTGGAGAGACCGCCCCTTCGACGAGAGCGAGTGCGGCAGCCTGGAACGGGAGCTCTGCCGACGAAGCTACGCGGAGACGATGCAAGCCCACATGGACCAGGTCGATCAGGCCGGCGTCTGCGAGGGCGACCTGAGCGTCGAGGGCGTGCAGGCCGGGGGCGGCACACCCTGGGTCGAGGACAGCGACGCGATCGTCGCCGAGGCATGGGCCAGGCTCTGCCAGAGCTGGGGCTTCTCAGCGCGCTGACCAGGCCGACAGCCGAGGGTCCTCGACGAAGCGCGCGACCTGAGCCGACCAGGCCTCCTCGGCCCCCGGCGTGGGCGCGTGGGGGTCCGCGCAGACCCGGAGCCCGTCGTCCACGTAGCGCTGGGTGTCCTGCCCGTGCTCGTGCACGCCGAAGTTGCTCGGCGCATAGAACGTGTCCTCGCGAGCCGCCCGCCCCCAGACCACCGCCTCGCTGCCCCAGGGCACCTGCAGTCGAGCCCAGGAGCTGCGCACGCCCAGGTCGTAGAGGCCCATAGACGACACACACCCGGGGTGTCGGCCGAGCGCCTGCCCCGGGTGCTCGTCGCTGACCTCGCAGAGGGCCCGGTCCACGGCCTGGCGCTGGTTGTCCGGCCCAGCGGCGCCCAGCATCAGCTCGCCGACCGTGCAGAGCCGGCGCCCGTGCTCGGACAGCTTCTCCTCCAGGGCGGGCAGATCCGAGCTGAGCAGGCCGTCCTGGGGCCAGGGCGCGCCGCGACGCCCCGGGAACGGCAGCGCGTCGATGCAGGCCTCCTGGAGCTCGACCTCGGCCTGGGGCAGCACCCACCGCCCGTGCAGCTCGAGCCGCGCGGGGTCGCCCTCGCCCAGCAGGTAGCGACCCGCCGGCAAGAGGATCATGCCAGCCGGGCAGCCCTCGTCCCCCGCCACGGGGGTCCAGACCAGCAGCCCGGGTGAGAGCGGGTTCAGCTCGGCGAGCGGCGCCTCCTCGCGGGTGTAGAGCCGCGCGTGCCCCCCGGCGCGCCAGAGCTTCCAGCCTCGCTCCTCGAGCATGGGCACCCACTCGTGGCCGGGCCGCAGGACCGCGAAGCGCACCGCGTCCACGACCTGCTGCTGGGCCAGGGGGTCGTGCCAGTCGTCGGCCGCGTAGACCACCGCGCGATCAGCCAGCTGGGCCACGAAGCTGGCCTCGGTGAGCACAGGCTCGGTCGCGGGCACGTGGGGGAAGACCTCCCAGGGGCTGCCGAGTCGGCGCGAGGGCCCGTCCTGCAGGCTGGCGACGCGCCACACCGAGGGCCACACCTCGGGCCAGGTCCGAGCCAGGCTGACCCCGGCGGTCAACAGGAGGACGGCGGCCAGCCCTCGTCCCAGACGCAGGTCCTTGCGCACAGCGAGCCCCAGGAGGCTGACCGAGGCCAGCGCCGCGCCCAGGAACAGGCCTACGGACAGGTGCACGCCGCCGGGGGACCAGACGCCCTCGAGCAGCACCGCCGCGGCCAAGGTGATCAGCGCGGGGAGCCAGGCCAGCGGCGAGGCGAGCAGGACCAGCCCGGCGGGGCCCAGCTGGGGGCCCAAGGTCTCGACCACCAGGGGTAGCCGCTCCAGCCTGGAGCCCAGCTGACCGAGCTCGCCCAGCACCGCGAAGTCCGAGGCGCCGCCTCGCCAGAGCGCCAGCCCCGACCACCAGGCCAGCGCCAGCGCCGCAGGGACCAGGACCGTGCTCCAGCGTCGCGTCCGCCAGCCCAGCCAGGGCAGACACGACAGCAGCAGCAGCGGCGCCTCCTCGCGGCAGGACAGCGCGATCAGCGAGGCCAGGCCGCCCAGGACGAGGCGGCGTTCGCGCAGCATCGCCAGGGCCAGCAGGACCCAGGGCAGCGCCAGCGACAGGGTGCGGAAGTCCTTGACGGCGAGGGTCCAGACCCCAGGGAGCAGCAGGACGACCAGCCCCGCGAGCAGGCTGGTGACGGCGTCCCCGGTCTCCGCGCGAGCCAGCCGCCAGACCGCGACGCCCGCCAGGCCCATCGTCCCGGCCTGGAAGACCAGCAGACCCTCCATCCTGGGCACCAGCCACACCCAGGGCAGCGCCAGGAGCAGCACGGGCTCGACGTGGCGGCCGGCCAGCAGTCCCTCGCCCGTCTCGGTGTTCAGCACCGTTCGGTGCG
>CALGIB010000300.1 GCA_937915955.1 uncultured Pseudomonadota bacterium | reverse complement strand
TGCGTGGCGGTGCTCTGCAAGTTCACCAGCAGCTTCATGGGCGCCCAGCTGGTCAACGACTCGATGGTCATGGGCCTGGAAGAGTTCCGCAAGACCGTGCCCGGCAGCGGTGACCTGAAGGTGCAGTCCAAGGTCACGCTCGCCCAGAAGGGCGACAGCTTCGCCATCAAGCCCAAGGTCATCGCGGGCCAGGCGGACGGCGACGCGCTGCAGATCAACCTGAACTGGAACCAGGAGACCGAGAAGCCCACGGGCTTCTTCGCCAGCCTGTTCGGCGGCGGCGACGACGCCATCGACCTGGACCTGGGCATCTTCTTCGAGTCCCGGATCCCGCACCCGGACACCGGCCTGCCCATCAAGGCCTGCGTGCAGCCCCTGAACCAGGGCCTCCTCCAGCAGGGTCGCTTCAACGAGTTCCCCTTCATCTACCACCTGGGCGACGACCGAACCGGGGCGGCGGCGTCCGGCGAGAACGTGAAGGTCAACCTCGCCGAGCGCGAGACGCTCCGCCGCATCATGGTGTTCACCTACATCTACGAGGGCGCGGCAAACTGGGGGCGCACAGACGGCGTGGTCACGGTCAAGGCCCCGGGCTGCCCCGAGCTGGTGGTCGAGCTCGGAAAGTCCAGCGACCCCAGGACCTTCTGCGCGATCTGCTGGATCGACTTCCTGGACGACGGCTCGATCAAGGTCACCAAGCTCGCCACCTTCCACGACGATCACGTCGACTGTGACAAGACCTACGGCTGGGGTCTGAAGTGGGTCGCTGGCAGCAAGGACTGAGGAGATGAGGCAGGAACTGCTGCAGCTCCGCTTCTCCTACGAAGGCCAGCTCTTCGACGCCATCCGCCGGCAGCTGGGCGACGAGATGACGAAGAAGGGCGACAAGGTCGTCCGCGAGCAGTTCCACGCGCGCAAGCGTCACCTGCTGGGCGACGCCGTGCGCATCACCGCGGATCTGGCGCCCGAGATCAACGCCGAGTATCAGACGTGCCTGGGCATGCTGGGCGCGGACCTGGTCGGCGACCTCTACGTGATCCAGTCCAGCGACTACAACGCCAACGTCCTGGCGCACGGCAAGCGCTTCGACCTGCTGATGCACAGCTCGATGCTGCGTGACTTCAGCATGCCCGAGCTGCGCTTCGTCATCGGACACGAGCTGGGGCACGTCATCTTCGAGCACAGCACGTTCTCGATCCACGAGGTCTTCGAGAAGAAGCAGGGCCAGGTGGACGCCGGCCTGGCCCACAACATGTTCAGCTGGAGCCGCGCGGCCGAGGTCAGCGCAGACCGCATCGGGCTGCTCTGCTGCGGCTCGATGGGGCAGGCCGTCACGGCCCTGTTCAAGACCAGCAGCGGCCTCCCCGGGGTCACCGAGGAGCAGGTGCTGCGCAGCTTCCGGGCCCAGTACCAGGACCTCGTGGGCCACATCGGGGACGAAGGCCAGGGCCACGAGTGGATCCGCACGCACCCGATGATGCCGATCCGCTTCAAGGCCATCGAGCTGGCTGCCTTGGACGTCATGGCGCTGCGAGCCAGCAGCCGCGGCTTCTCCTCGGCGGGCTTCCGCCGCATCGACCGTGAGATCGCGAGCATCCTCGAGGCGCTGGACAAGTCCGGGCAGCCCCGGGTCAAGGCCCTCCCCCAGCAAGTCCAGCAGCTGGCCTGCCTGGTCGCCGTGCTGTGGGTCGCCCTCTGCGACGGCGAGATGGACTTCGAGGAGCGGACCACGCTCACCGACATCCACATGCACCTGGGCTGCGACTTCCCCATCGGCCAGGTGCTCGATCCCGCGCTGGCCCGTCGAACCGCCTTCCTCCAAGCGGCGCCGGGCGAGCTGCAGAGCCGCAAGAACCGGCTGCACCCCGACGACGTCACGCTGATCCTCACGCTGGCGGCGTCGATGGTGATGCGAACCTCGGGGAACATCGGCGCGCCGCAGCAGGACACGCTGCAGCGGGCATGCTTCGCGCTGGGCGGCGACGCCAGCCAGCTGGCCAAGGCCCTGACGGCCGCGAAGACCCAGCGGCCTACCGTGCGAGCGCTCCTCCGCTAGGCCCCCTTCAGAGGCCCGTGCCGAAGTAGACGTCCACCCGTGAGGCCGCGCAGCTGCCGACGACCAGGTCCATGTACAGGTCGCTGTCCACCGAGCCGGCCGCCAGCCCGCAGCCGGTGGCCTGGCCGGCCCCGCCCGAGACCCGGTGCTCCAGGTCGTCGACGCTGCTCGTGCCGCTCAGAGGCCCCAGCTGCAGCCAGGCCATGCTGGCGTCCGGCGCGCCCAGCAGCACGCTGCTCGAGGCCCCCGAGCTGCCCAAGACGGCGCCCAGCGCCATGTCCTCCTGGGAGCCCAGGATCTGCGTCTGCTCGCCCAGGGTCAGGTCCCCCGTGACCGGGCCAAAGACCAGGTAGACCGCGCCGGCGTCCAGCATGCCGTCGACGTCTACGCCCGGGGCGCCGACCAGGACCTCGCCGTAGCCGTCGCCGTCCATGTCCCCGACGCCCAGCACCGCGCTGCCGGCCGCTGCCGCGTTGGTCGGGCCGCCCAGGGTGTGGCCCAGGTCTTCGAGGTCCCCGGCGGTCGTGGCCGGACCCATCACGACGTAGGCCGCGCCCGACTTCGAGGCCGTGATGCTGCGGGCCGGCGCTCCGACGAGCAGCTCCCGGACCCCGTCGCCGTCCAGGTCCCCGGCCCGGGAGACGCTGGAGCCGGCCGCGCCCCCGCTGGAGTCGCCCCGCAGGCGCACCGAGGTGCCCTCGATGCCCTGGAAGCCGGTCAGGGGACCGTGCACGACGTAGACCGCGCCTCGTCGATCCGAGCCCGTGCCGTGGCCGGGAGCGCCGATGACCATGTCCTCGAGGGCGTCGCCGTTCAGGTCCCCGACCGCCGCCAGGCTCGTGCCCAGGCGGACCTGGCCGCCGATGCCGAACCAGGCCGCGCCCAGCTCCGAGGTGGTCTGGTGCCCTGTGAAGTTGAGCTCGGCCAGGTAGACGGCGCCCGCGTCCGTGCCGCCGTTGTTGTCCCCGGGGGCCGAGATCAGGACCTCGGGGGCCGAGTCGCCGTCCAGATCCCCGACGTCGACCACCACCGCGCCCACCTGATCCCCAGGGTCGTTGCCCAGGATCTCCAGGTTGGCGTCGTCGGTGCTCAGCTCGCCGGTGGCCGTCTCGGGGAAGGTGTAGACGCCGCCCCGCCCGTCCCGCGAGGGCGCGCCCACCACCAGCGCGCCGCTGGCCAGCGCCACGCTCGCGCCGAACTCGTCCTCGCCGTCGCCCTCGATGCTCAGCCCGGGTCCGCTGATCTCGTCGGCCCAGCCGCACTCGTTGGCGCCGCCGTCGCAGTCGTTGTCGATGCCGTCCTCGCAGACCTCGAGGGCGCCCGGGTTGGCCTGGGCCTCGGCGTCGTCGCAGTCAGTGGCGTCCGTGGTGTAGCCGCCGGGCAGGGCGCAGCGGACCACGGTGCTCTCCGGGTCTCCGTAGCCGTCACCGTCGTCGTCCGCGTAGAAGGTCGTCAGCTCCTCGGCGGGCAGGTCGGTGTCCTCCTCGTCCACGTCCCCGTCGCAGTCGTCGTCGATCTCGTTGCAGGTCTCGCCGGCCGCGGGGTGGATCAGCGCGTCGCCGTCGTCGCAGTCCCAGGCCTCGCCCTGGGCCGCGTAGCCGTCGGGGGCCTCGCAGGCCTCCACCGAGTCGTCCTCGATCGGCCAGCCGTCGCGATCACCGTCGTAGAACCAGATCGAGCTCACGCAGGGCTCGCCGGTGTCGTCGACGACGACGGGGGGCTCGGAGTCGGGGGCCTCGCCGTTGCAGGCCAGGATCAACAGAATGGACATGGGGCACTCTCCACAAGACGCAAGGGTACGAGATGCCGCCCGGGTTCACTGGCTACAGTGGGTGGATGATCCTGCTGTTGGCCTGCACGGCGAACCCCCATGACTCCACGGACAGCGAGGCCCCGCAGCCTCCGTTCGGGGACTGCGAGGCGCTGACCTGCGCGGACGGCCTGTGCTGGCAGGCCTTCTGCGAGGGCGACTTCGAGATGGGCAGCGACGAGGGCGTGGGCGAGAAGTACGAGTGGCCCCGCCACGCCGTGCACGTCGACGAGTTCGAGATCCTGCAGACCGAGGTCACCGTCGAGGCCTACCAGGCCTGCGTGGACGCCGGGGCTTGCGCGCTGTGGCCGGACACCGGGGACGCCCCCAGCTCCTGCAACCAGTGGACGCCCGAGGACAAGCTCCCCTACCCC